>NZ_DASRXP010000369.1:0-38467 GCF_035687465.1 Kribbella sp. | reverse complement strand
CGGTCCAACGACCCGGCATCCATCCGGACGGGCCTACCGCCGATAGCGGGTTGTTCGACCGATAGCGTCCAGTAGACCGGTATCGGTCCCACAAGCCGGCAGCCGACAGAACCACGCCACTGCTCGACGCGAGGCCCACCGCCCGGCCCCACCCACACCTACAGAACCCGCCGATCCCACCCGGGAAACCGGTTACTGGACAGGGTTTCGCGACTTCTGCAGGTCCGGATGGGGCCACCCCCGGAATCCGGCGCCACCCGGGCCCACGGAATCAGCGGAGGGGCCGAACATCCCGCCGGAACCACCCGGGCGGACGGAATCCCCCGGGTGCAGCTCACACGTCAGCGCGGATCCGCGTAGCTGCGTCCTTCCCTGGTCGACGGGGTGGGTGTCAAGGGTCGAACTTGTTCGAGCCCGAAGGGCCGCGAAGCGCCCTTGACACCCACCCCGTCGACTAGCACACTCCCGCAGCGGAGACCGCGCAACCACACTGCCAATGCACCGGCACAACCACATCGCTCATGCACCGGGCGCAACCACACCGCCAATGCACCAAGCGAATCACGGGGATCGCGCGAACGCGATCCCCGAGGCATATGCAGTTGCTAGTGGCAACTACCGTCGCCCGCTGACCGGCGTACCCGGAAACCCGGCGAGCAGCAACTCACGTGTTGAGGGCGCGAAACCCCCGGCCCGGAAGGGGGTATCCGGGTCGGGGGTTTCGCGGGGGGAGGGGAGGTTAGTTTCGGGTTATTTTGATGGGGACGGACAGGGCGGCGGGGGCTGTGGTCGGGCCTAGGAGGAGTTCGCCCTGGTAGGTCTGGCCTGCCGTCATTGCCTTGTTGTAGTCGACGTGCAGGGTGACCGGGGTGTTGGGCGCCAGCGGGCCGGTCGGGAGACCGGTCACCGTCAGGTCGTTGCCCTGGACCGCGTTCACGTTGAGGGTGAAGGCGGGAGTACCGGCGACTCCGAAGCCGTGGACCCAGATCTGGTAGTTGCCGTCGGGCGGGTTGATCAGGTCGACCGACTCGTTCGCCGTACCGGAGGTGGACGAGGCGACGATCTCGGACGACGAGAAGGTGCCGTCGTTGTTGGCGTCCCGGACCACGAACAGGTCCAGGTCGTTGGTGTCCAGCGCGGTGGTGACGCTCAGCCGGGAGGCGTGGTTCAGCGTGATGTTCTTCTTCACGCTGGCCGTGGCCGGGTCGTCGGGGTTGTCCTGGTGCGCTGTCTCGGTGGTCGTGCTCGGTTGGCTGAGCCCGAACGCCGTCGCCTTCAGGCCGTCCAGCGCCACGCTCGACTCGAACTTGACGTCGAAGCCGCCGGTGTCACCGCCGGCCGTTGCCGCCACGGAGGACGGGGACACGGACGCACTGCCGAGCTGCACCTTGAACGGTGTGTTGAACGCATCGCCCTGCCAACCGACCTGGTGCAGCGCGACCGCCTGCAGACCTTCCTGCGCCGGTGCCGTCACCACATCGGCCGGTCCACCGGTCGCGGTGTCGAACCGCCACACACCGGCCCGGACATTGGTGTTCGGACTCTTCCCGACCGTGTCGAGCGTGTACGGCGCGCCGAAGACCGAATCCGGTACAACCTGGAAGTGGTTCTGCGAGCGACCCATGATCAACGTGTCGATGTCGGTGAACGGACCGGTCCCCTCCCAGGTCGTGTTCGCCAGCAGCTTCGTCCCTTCGGCCGGAGCCTTCGGTACGTCGAGGTAGAAGAACCGCCAGTCACCGGATTCGGCTCGCCAGCCCCAGTCGTTCGCACCGAACACCGACCCGTTGTTGTAGGTCAGGTTCTGCTGCGCCTTCGCCACGTCCGAACCACCGAACGTGGTGGCACCGGTGATCTTCCCGGTCGCGTCCTGGGTCGCCTTCGCCGCGACCGCCACCGACACCGGCACGACCATCGAGTCGCTGCCGCGGGTCAGCAGCACCGCACCGGAGTACATCCCGTACGGCGCGTTCGACGGCACCTTGATCGACGCGGTGAACGAGCCGCCCTTGACCGTGGACGGGGTGCTGATCCACTTCCAGTCGCTGTTCTTGTACCAGTCGATCGAGATCTTGAAGTTCGTCACCGGGATCTGGGCGTTCACGGCGGAGTGCTGCAGGCCGAGGAACAGCCCGTCCGCCATCCGGTCGTAGGGATCCCGGACGTAGGACTGCAGCGCGTTCGCACCCGCCCGGTGGTACATGAACCGGCCGTACTCGCCCTGCTGCATCTCGGACTTGGAGAAGTCCAGGTCGAGGAACCCGTCGATGTTCGAGCTGGTGGTCTTGTCGGTGTGGTTCACCACGCCGTTGTTGTTCGAGTCCTTCCACAGTTTGCCGTCGTGGTTGACGTCGGTCCAGTTGTAGGTGAGCAGGCGCCAGGCCTGGTCCTCGCTGAGGTTCTGATCGTTGTCGAACTCCGAGCGCGGATACTCGAGTTTGACCACCATCAGGTCGGCGTCCTTGTGTTTCTTCACCTTGCTGGACAGGTCGATCAGGTAGTCCGGCGCGTTGAAGTTGCCCGTACTCTCCTTGCTCAGATCCTTGCTGTTGAAGGAGATCGTGTCGTTCGCGGTCCGGACCAGCTGACGGTCGTCGACCTGCCAGGCGCCCGGCCCGTTCACGGTGAACTTCTGCGTGTCGGTGCCACCGGGCGAGATGACGTTCGCGAACACCGGGTACTCCGTGCCGCGGTAGTCACCAACCCGCCATTGCGACGGCGACACCGAGGCCCGCTGGCCGACGGCCGAGCGGACTGCCTTGCCGACGTCGATCGAGCCCGAGCCCTGGATGTTGGAGTCGTAGCCGAGGTCCTGCGCGGACGACTTCAGCAGGTCCTTGGCCGTCGAGTAGAACCCGGCCGGCACCGCGCCGCCGTGCTCCTTCTTGTAGGCCTGGTAGACGAGTGCCGTGGCGCCCGCCGCGACCGGCGTCGACCGGCTGGTGCCACCCCAGGTGACCCAGGCGTTCCGGCCGTCCAGCACGGTGTTGAGGGTCGCGTCACCCGGCGCATAGGCGCCGTCGGCAACCACATCCACGCCGTTGGTCGCGTTCGCGCCGAACCCACGGTTCGACCAGACCATCACGTCGTTGTCGTTGATCTGCTTGGTCCGCAGGATCGAGTCCCAGCCGCTGCCGCCGAACTGTGTCGACGCGCCGACCTCGATCCCGGCCGTCGGTGCCGCCGAGCCGGTGGTGCCGAACCCGGGAGCGCCGTTGCCGGTGGAGAACAGCGGCGTCGTCTTGTAGCCGGCGTGGATCACGTCGGCTTCCTGGCTCGCCGCGTCCCAGCCGTCGTTGTCGACGTCGGACTGCCCGTACGAGTTCGAGGTGACGTCCACCCCCTGGCGGGTCGAGAGCAGGTAGCCGAACTGGGTGGAGAACTCGAAGCCCTGGTAGATGTCCCCGAACGGAGCCAGCTTGGCGTGCGGAGCCCCGCCCAGTACTGCGCCGGCGTACTTCCCGCCCGGCACATCCTTGAAGGTCGGCGCCTTGCCGTTGATCACTGCCTGGCCGACGACGTTCGACGCGGTCAGGGTGCCGTGGCCCTCGATGGCCGGGTCGTAGTCGCCCGTCCAGGCCACCAGTTCACCGGAGCCGAAGGAGGTGTCGTTGACGCCGAACGCGTCCAGTCCACCGGGGATCGGCGTCGCGCCGTCGGACACGTAGTACAGGAGGCCGCCGGACATGTCGGTGTAGCCGTCGCCGTTCATGTCGCGGTACGACGCGGGCGAGCTCTTGGTGACCGGCTTCTCGTCGGCGAACGACTGGTCGTTGTCGAGGTCGACGTACACGGTGTCGTACACGCCGGCGGTGTGCGGGTCGGTGACCAGGAAGGCCGGGCGCTCGCCGTACAGCTGGAGCAGGTGGTCATCCGGGTGGCTGCCGAGCCGGACCTTGCCGGACTTGCTCCAGCTCGCCGGGAAGCTGTAGGTGTGCTGGTTCGTCCCGGTCGGCGCCGCGAAGTTGCGCGACGGGCCGGTCTTGGTGGCGAAGCCGACCGAGCAGCCGGTGCCGGCCTTGACACAGTCCGCGGCGGAGGTCTTCACGTACCAGGACAGACCGTCGTCGACCTGCGAAGGCGCGGACAGCCACTGCAGGGTGCCGAAAGGATCGAAGGCCTTCGGCCAGCCGTTCCAGCCGGCCTTCGCGCCGGTCTGGCCGGACCAGGTCTGCCAGGTGTTGAGCAGGTCCGGGTGGCCGAAGTCGGTGCCGCCGTCGAGCACGCCGACGGTGATGCCGGTGCCGGTGTAGCCATCGTTCCAGGCGCCGGTGAAGTTGTGGGACTTGGCGTCCAGCAGGTTCTGCTTCTTCAGCTTGTCGAAGTTCGAGGACCGCGGCGGCGGCGCCTCGGAGTACGGCACCTCGCTCGTCTTGGCGCGGGTCAACGCGGCCTGCTGCTCGGCCTTGGTCGGCACCTTGTGCAGCTCCGGGTCAGGGTCGCCCAACGGCTCGCCCGTCTTGCCGAGCTCGACCGGCTGGACCGACACGACGCCCTTGGTCGAGGCGAGCTTCGGCAGCGCCTGGATGGCGATGGATCCGATCACCAGACCGGTATCGCCGGACTGCGCGAGGTTCGAGTCGTCGAGCAGTTCGCGGGCCGCGGTGGCATCCCCCTGCACGGTCGCGAACACCGCGACCTGCCCCGTCTCGCCCTTCTTGACCCGGGTTTCCAGCTTCGGGTCAAGCTTGTTGACGGCGCTGTCGGTGGCCGTCTTCACCTGGGTGGCCGCCGGCGGCGGATCCTCCCCGGTGGCGGCCTGGACAGCCTGGGGGGCCGCGGCCAGCGGCCCGACGATCAAGGTGGCCAAGGCAACGAGCGCAGAGCCGTGCAACAGGCGTCGTCTCATCAGATCCCCTCCGACGTACGCGGTGAACACCGCGGTGAACAGACGGAGCGTACGACTGTGAAACGGCTTGCCGATAGCAATTGTCCGCCGAGTTTCCGCCGGCCGGATACTTGGTTGCCGCAAGCAACGGTGACTGTCCGTGGCCGACGCCCGCCGCGGCGGGCGGTCAAGGACCGATTCTGCGCGGAAGTAAGCCGAACGCCACCGGCCGGACCCCGGTTACCCCGGGTGTCCGGCCGGCCGACTGCGGACGTGCAGGTTTACCCCTGCGTTTCAGCAGATCCTCGGCAACTGCTCTCCGATCGGGGTGTCGACCACTCTGGTGGCACCGAAGGTGGTCCTGGTGACCACCATGCCGGGGTGGTCCTCAACGCACTCGCCGATGATCGCCGCGTCCGTCCCGAGCGGGTGGGCCCGCATCGCCACGAGAACCTCCTCGGCGTCCTCGCGAGCGACGATGGCGAGCAGTTTGCCCTCGTTGGCGACGTACAGCGGGTCGAGCCCGAGGAACGAGCACGCGTTCGCCACCGTCTCCGGGATGGGCAGGTCGGCCTCGACCAGTTCGACGCCGACGCCGGCGGACTTGGCGATCTCGTTCAGCGAGGTGGCGACGCCGCCGCGGGTGGGATCCCGCAGGACATGCAGGTCGAGAGTGACGTCCAGCATCGCCGAGACCAGGCCGTTCAGCGGGGCGCAGTCGCTGACCACCTCGGTGCCGAACGAGATGCCCTCGCGCACGCTCATGATCGCGATGCCGTGGACGCCGATCATGCCGCTGACGATCACCACGTCACCAACAGCCGCCCGCTGCGGCCGGATGTCCACGCCCTCGCGGACCAGGCCGATCCCCGCGGTATTGATGTAGACGCCGTCCCCGTGGCCCGAGTCGACCACCTTCGTGTCCCCGGTCGCGATCACGACGCCGGCCCGCTGCGCCGCAGTACCGAGGTCTTTCGCGATCCGGCCGACGACCGACAGTTCGACGCCTTCCTCCAGGATGAAACCGCAGGACAGGTACGCCGGTTGGGCGCCGGACATCGCCAGGTCGTTCACGGTGCCGTTGACGGCCAGGTCGCCGATGCTGCCGCCCGGGAAGAACAGCGGCTGCACGACGAACGAGTCCGTCGAGAACGCCAGCCGCGCACCGCCCAGGGTGACGACCGCCGAGTCGGTCAACCCCTCGACCAACGGACTCGCGAACGCCGGCAGGAAGAGGTGCTCGATCAGCTCACCAGAGAGCTGACCGCCACCGCCATGCCCCATCACGATGGTCGGGTAGTCCCGCAACGGCAGCGGGCAGGTCCAGCCGTCGAAGTTCGGCGCGGCGGGAAGGACCGGGTCGGGGAGCATCACCTGCTCAGCCAACGGAGCTCACCGCCTCGGGAGCTTGCAGTCGCCGGTAGAGGTAGTAGGCGGCGCAGGCTCCCTCACTGGAAACCATCGTCGCGCCGAGCGGGTTCCGCGGCGTACAGAGCGTCCCGAACGCCTCGCACTCGTGCGGCTTGATGTGCCCCTGCAGCACCTCGCCGGCCCGGCAGACGGTCGACTCCTCGGTCTTGATGTCGCGGACCTGGAACCTGTACTCCGCGTCGTACTCCCGGTAGCGCTCGGACAACTGCCAGCCGCTCTGCGGGATCATCCCGATCCCCCGCCAGGAGCGATCAGTGGTCTCGAAGACATCGGACAGCATCGCCTGCGCGGTGGTGTTGCCCTCGTCGGTCACGGCTCGCTTGTAGGCGTTCTCGACATAGTGCTCACCGCGCTCCAACTGGACCACGGTCCGCAAGATGCCGGCCAGGATGTCCAGCGGCTCGAATCCCGTCACCACGATGGGCACCTTGTACTTCGCGGCCAGTTCCGGGTACTCCGAGGTACCCATCACGCTGCACACGTGGCCGGCTGCCAGGAACGCCTGGACCCGGCAGTCCGGCGACTGCATGATCGCCTCGATCGCCGGCGGCACCTTGACGTGCGAGACCAGCAGACTGAAGTTCGGGATGTTCTGCTGCTTCGCCTGGTAGACCGTCATCGCGTTCGGCGGGGCGGTGGTCTCGAAGCCGATGCCGAAGAACACCACCTGACGGTCGGGGTTGTCCTTGGCGATCTTGAGCGCGTCCAGCGGCGAGTACACCACCCGGACGTCGCCCCCCTCGCTCTTGATCCGGAACAGGTCGCGCTCGCTGCCGGGCACCCGCAGCATGTCGCCGAAGGAGCAGAAGATCACCCCGGGCTGGGCCGCGATCTCGAGCGCCTTGTCGATGATCTCCAGCGGGGTGACACAGACCGGGCAGCCCGGGCCGTGGATCATCTCCACCCCGTCGGGCAGCAACTGGTCGATGCCGTGCCGCACGATCGTATGGGTCTGCCCGCCGCAGACCTCCATCATCGCCCACGGCTTGGTCACCGTGGCGTGGATCTGGTCGACCAGGCGCTTGGCCAGGTCGGGATCGCTGAACTCGGCCAGATACTTCATTCCGCCGTCTCCTTCCGGTACTCCGTGCCCGGTGGCCGGCGTTCCCCGGCCTGTTGTGCGGCGATCCCCCACTGATCGCCGAACTCCTCCTCGAGCGCCCCCAGCGACTTGTACAGCTCGAGCGACTGCATCGCCGACTCCTCGTCGAGGCGCTGCAACGCGAACCCGACGTGCACGATCGTGTACTCGCCGACCTGCAGGTCCGGCAGGTACGCGAGGCAGACGTCCTTGATCACCCCGCCGAAGTCGACCTTGCCCATCCGGGTGTCGTCCTCGACCCGGATCTCCACCACTCTTCCCGGTACCGCTAGACACATGCTGTTAACTCCTTCCGTGGTGGACGCGGCCCGCGACGGCCAGCTGCCCGAGTGCGAGACCGGCATCCGTCGGTGGCACCAACCGGTGCCGCAGGACGGTGAAGCCGGCACTGGACAACGCCCTGGTACTTGCCGCCAGCAACAATCTGTTGACGAAGACCCCGCCGGACAGCGCGACCGTGGTCAAACCCCTCCTGCTTCTGACCAGGTCGGCCGTACGGACCATGGCGGCCACGATTCCCCCGTGGAACCGTGCCCCCACCACTCCCGGATCCACCCCGTCCAGGACGTCCCGGACCACCGCCGTCAGCAGCGGGGCCGGATCGCTCAGGGTGAACTCATACGGCTGGTCCAGCGCGTGGCCGGCGGCCAGACCCTCCAGCTCGATGGCAGCTTGCGCCTCGTAACCGGCCCGATGGCAGACCCCTGCCAGCGAGGAGACCGCATCGAACAACCGGCCCATGCTGGACGTCGGCGCGCAGGCGAGGTTCCGCTCGAGCTGAGTGCGGAGCAGCGCCAACTCCTCCTCGGAGCAGGCCTGGACAGCCGGCAGTCTGGGATCCCAAGGCAGTCCCGCGGCGGTCAGGTGCGAAAGCGCCATCCTGCAGGGGTTCCTCACTCCCGCATCCCCGCCCGGCAGCGAGACGTAGCCCAGGTGCGCGTACCGCTCGAAGCCGTCGTAGTCGGCAAGCAACACCTCGCCGCCCCAGACCGCACCGTCGTCGCCGTACCCGGTCCCGTCGAAGGCGAACCCGATCACCTTCTCGTCCCCGTCGTACCCGTGCTCGGCCATCACCGACGCCAGGTGGGCATGGTGATGCTGAACCCCGAGCACCGGCCGCCCGTCCGCATGCAGTTCCGCCCACTGCCGGGATCTGTACGCCGGATGCTTGTCGGTGACCAGGATCTCCGGCCCCACGCCGGTGAGATTCTCCAGATGACGCTCGGCCTTCTCGAAGGCGGTCAACGTGGCGAGGTCGTCCATGTCTCCGACGTGCGCCGAGAGCCAGGCATAGCGCCCTTCACCAAGACAGAAGGTGTTCTTCAGATCACCACCCACGGCCAGCGCCGCACGAACCGGGGACGGCAATGCGACAGGGAAGGGCGCATAGCCGCGCGAGCGGCGGATCGGCAGTTCGTCGCCCGCGACAATGCGTGCGACCGAATCGTCACAGGGCACATGGATCGGGCGATCGTGTCCAAGCCAAGCATCAGCCAACGGCGCCAGCCGGATCAGCGCCTCCTCGTCGGAGCTGACGATCGGCTCGCCGGACACGTTCCCGCTCGTCATCACCAGCACCGACGCGTCCTCGAAGAGCAAGCGATGCAAAGGCGTATACGGCAGCATCACACCCAGATCCGGGTTGCCAGGAGCAACTGCTTTCGCGACTCCAGCGGCAGAAAGCCTTCTGAGCAACACGATCGGCCGCCGATGCCCGGTGAGCAGCGCCGCCTCGGTCTCGTCGATCTCCGCGATCCGTCGCGCCGTGGCGAGATCCGCGGCCATCACCGCGAAGGGCTTGTCACCGCGATCTTTCCGCTTGCGCAGTGTCGTCACTGCAGCCTCGTCGGTCGCATCGCAGACCAGGTGGAATCCCCCGAGCCCTTTGACAGCAAGGATCGCGCCCGACCCGAGCAGCCGGCGAGCCCCAGCCAGCGCCTCCTCCCCGTACTGCGGGTCTGTGGCTGAGGTGGTCAAGCTGAGGCGCGGGCCGCAGGCGGGACACGCGATCGGCTGAGCGTGGAACCGGCGGTCACCGGGGTCGGCGTACTCGCGGGCGCAGTCCGCGCAGAGCGGGAAGCCCGCCATCGTCGTGGCCGGGCGGTCGTAGGGCAGGCCGGTGATGATCGTGAAGCGGGGACCGCAGTTCGTACAGGTGATGAACGGATGCCGGTAGCGGCGATCGGCCGGATCGTCGAACTCGGCCAGACAATCGTTGCAGGTGGCAACATCCGGCGAGACCAGGGTCCGGCCGGCCCCACCGGCGGAGTCAAGAATGTGGAACTCCGTCCCGCCACAACTGGCCACCCGCACCTCGTCCACCGTCTCCACTACCGCGAGCGGCGGCGCATCGCTGGCGATCCGCCGGGCGAACGTCGCGACCGAGCCGGCCGAACCTTCGACCTCCGCGATGACCCCGGCCGGCGTGTTCGTGACCTGGCCGGACAGTCCGAGCTCCCGGGCCAGCGCATAGACGAACGGCCGGAAGCCGACACCCTGGACGACGCCGGAGACAGTGATCCGGGCGCGGACGCGGACAACCTGATCGGTCGTGGCACCCACCGCCTGATGATGAATTTGTCAGGAACCGCTCGGGGAAAGACCGAAGCCAGATGGCGAAGTCGGCCATATGTGGACTGCTTCGCAGGGTAGACCCACCGATGGCGCTTTCACCAGGGTCCGGAATTACCGGACTAATCGGATTGCGACGGTCCGAAAATTGCGTGCACCCGGCGGAGATCGCGCATCCGGGGTTCGGTGACACCACTGAGCCAGCGGCTGACCGTCCGGACCGACACCCCGATCCGCCGGGCGGCCGCCTGCTGGGAGAGACCCTGCCGGCGGAGTACGCCGGTCAGCCAGTCCGCGAACAGCTCCTCGCCGACTTGCGGCGAGGTGCCGAGGCGGCGCAGCGCCTCGCCGTGCAGGACCTCCACCTCGACACCGTCGGGGAAGATCCGCACAGTCACGTCGAAAACGCCTTCCGCGGGGCCCGCGGCGGCGAGCATGGCGGTGGTGATCGCGTCGTACAGGGCGAAGTTCTCGCCCGCGTCGAGTTCGACCGGCTGGAGCGCCTCGCGGACGAAGAGCTCGGCGTCCGGGAGCGAGCCCGGCCGGGCCGGGAAGGTGTGGGAGACGACCACCACCGGGGACACGAACAGTCCCTCGGCGTCAGCGCCGCCCGGCGGGGGATCGTCAGACATCTCGGCACGGCTCTCAGAGACTGCTTCGGTGCTCAAAGGTAGCCCCGCCGGACCACCGCGTCGATGACGGGGAAATCTCCCCAATTCCAGGATTCCGCGATTTCCGGACAATCCCATTAATGCCCGACACAAGTGTCTGTCGGGGAGCGGATTCCGGACGTACTGTCCGAGAAGAACTCCCTGAGGAGGCTCGGACGATGTCGATGACCGCGGAACCGGAGCAGGCACAGGAGACGGCCGACGAAGGGGTCGTCCACATCCTCTGGATGAACGGCGGTCTGAGCTGCGACGGGGACTCCGTCGCCCTGACCGCGGCGACCCAGCCCAGCATCGAGGAGATCGTGCTCGGGGCGCTGCCGGGACTTCCGAAGATCGCGGTGCATTGGCCACTGATCGACTTCGAGTGCGGCCCCGAGACCGGGGCGGACAACTTCATCGAGTGGTGGCACAAGGCCGACCGCGGTGAACTGGAACCCTTCGTCCTGGTAGTGGAGGGGTCTATCCCGAACGAGGCGATCAAGTCCGACGGCTACTGGGCCGCCTTCGGCAACAACCCGATGACTGGGCAGCCGATGAAGACGTCCGAGTGGCTCGACCGGCTGGCGCCCAAGGCGACCGCGGTCGTTGCCGTCGGCACCTGTGCGGCGTACGGCGGAATCCACGCGATGGCGGGCAACCCGACCGGCGCTATGGGGGTGCCGGACTATCTCGGCTGGAGCTGGAAGTCGAAGGCCGGCCTGCCGATCGTCTGCGTGCCCGGCTGCCCGATCCACCCGGACAACCTGTCCGAGACGCTGGTGTACCTGCTCTACCAGGTGGCCGGCCAGGCCCCGATGATCCCGCTCGACGCCGAACTGCGACCGCAATGGCTGTTCGGCGCGACGGTGCACGAGGGCTGCGACCGGGCCGGGTACTACGAGCAGGGCGATTTCGCCAAGGAGTACGGCTCGCCGAAGTGCCTGGTGAAACTGGGCTGCTGGGGTCCGGTGGTGAACTGCAACGTGCCCAAGCGGGGCTGGATCAACGGCGTCGGCGGCTGCCCGAACGTGGGCGGCATCTGTATCGCCTGCACGATGCCCGGCTTCCCCGACAAGTTCATGCCGTTCATGGATGAACCGCCGGGCAGCAAGGTCTCAGTCGCGGCGAGCACGGTCTACGGAACGGTGATCCGGCGGTTGCGCAAGATCACCCAGAACACGGCGAACAAAGAACCCAAGTGGCGGCACAAGGGCTCAACCCTCACCACCGGCTACGAGAAGGTGCGGCAGCCATGACCACCACCGAACCGAAGATCGGCCTCGCCCCCGACACCGACACCAGCTCAGACACCGTGGAGATGGCCTGGGACCCGATCACCAGGATCGTCGGCAGCCTCGGCATCTACGCCAAGGTCAACTTCAAGCAGAAGACCGTCGAGGAGTGTCACAGCACTTCGTCGATCTTCCGCGGCTACAGCATCTTCATGAAGGGCAAGGACCCGCGCGACGCGCACTTCATCACCAGCCGGATCTGCGGTATCTGCGGCGACAACCACGCCACCTGCTCGGTCTACGCGCAGAACATGGCGTACGGCGTCGCCCCGCCGCACCTGGGTGAGTGGATCGTCAACCTGGGCGAGGCCGCGGAGTACATGTTCGACCACAACATCTTCCAGGAGAACCTGGTCGGGGTGGACTACTGCGAGCGGATGGTCAGGGAGACCAACCCCGGCGTCCTGGAGCTGGCGAACCGGACCGAGGCGCCGCACGCCGGCGACCACGGCTACCGCACCATCGGCGACATCATGCGCTCGCTGAACCCGCTCGAGGGCGACTTCTACCGCGAGGCGCTGCACGTCAGTCGCTACACCCGGGAGATGTTCTGCCTGATGGAGGGACGCCATGTCCACCCGTCGACGCTCTACCCGGGCGGCGTCGGCACGGTCGCGACGATCCAGCTGTTCACCGACTACCTGACCCGGCTGATGCGCTACATCGAGTTCATGAAGAAGGTCGTGCCGTTGCACGACGACCTCTTCGACTTCTTCTACGAGGCTCTGCCCGGCTACGAGCACGTCGGCGAGCGGCGCATCCTGCTCGGCTGCTGGGGCAGTCTGAACGACCCGGCGATCTGCGACTTCAAGTACGAGAACATGGAGGCCTGGGGCCGGCGAATGTTCGTCACCCCCGGTGTGGTGGTCGACGGCAAGCTCGTCACCAACAGTCTGCTCGACATCAACCTCGGCCTGCGGATCCTGCTCGGCAGCTCGTACTACGACGACTGGGCCGACGGCAGCCACGAGAAGTTCGTCGACAAGGACCCACTCGGCAACCCGGTCGACGTCCGGCACCCGTGGAACCAGCACACCATCCCGAAGCCACAGAAGCGCGACTTCGCGAACGCGTACAGCTGGACCATGTCGCCGCGCTGGTTCGACGGCAAGGACCACCTGGCCCTCGACACCGGTGGCGGCCCCATCGCCCGGCTCTGGTCGACGGCACTGTCCGGCCTGGTCAACACCGACTACGTCCAGGCGACCGGTCAGAGCGTGAAGATCCAGCTCCCCCGGACCGCGCTCAAGCCGGCCACGGAATACGAGTGGAAGATCCCGCGGTGGAGCAACGCGCTCGAGCGGAACCGGGCCCGGACGTACTTCCAGGCCTACGCGGCCGCCCTCGCACTGCACTTCTGCGAGAAGGCGATGGCCGAGGTCAGGGCCGGCCGGACCGAGACCTGGACCCCGTTCAAGGTGCCGGACAACGCGATCTCCTGCGGCTTCACCGAGGCCGTGCGCGGCGTGCTCTCGCACCACATGGTGATCCGCGACGGCAAGATCGCGAACTACCACCCGTACCCGCCGACCCCGTGGAACGGCAGTGTGCGCGACTCCTACGGGACCCCCGGGCCGTACGAGGACGCAGTACAGAACACGCCGATCTTCGAGGAGAACCCACCGGCCACCTTCAAGGGCATCGACATCATGCGCGCGGTGCGCAGCTTCGATCCCTGCCTGCCCTGCGGCGTGCACATGTTCGTCGGGAACGGCCAGGAGAAGACCCACCTGCACTCGCCCACCCTCGCGGTCAAACCCTACTGACATGACTGTGTTGATCTGATGAATGGCCGCGACGCTCAGGCGTTGAGCGAACGGATCGACATGCTGCTGGATGAAGTCCAGCGGCGCGCCGAGCCGGAGGTGACCGAGAAGGTCGAGGAGCTGGTCCGCGCCGTGCTGTCCCTGCACGGCGCGGGCCTTGAACAACTGCTCGGCCGCTTGGACGAACCACAGGTCCGGGGTCTGCTGGAAGACGATCTCGTCACCGGGATGCTGCTCCTGCACGACCTGCATCCCGATGACGTGGCGACCCGGATCCAGGCTGCCCTGGACAGCGTGCGGCCGTATCTGGGCTCGCACGCCGGCGGTATCGACTACCTCGGCATCGATGACGAGGGAATTGTTCACCTGCGGCTGCAAGGCAGCTGTGAGGGATGCCCTGGCTCGACGGCGACAGTGCGCCTGACAGTGGAGAACGCGGTGCTCGACGCGGCGCCGGAAGCGGTCGCCGTCGACGTGGAGGGGATGGTCGCGGCAAAGAAGCAGAACCTGCTGACGATCGAACCGTTCCGCGCGCACCAGGACGCTGAAGGATGGCACAAGCTCGACCTGGTCACGGCGCCCGGCCAACTGCAGAAGCTGATGGTCAACGATCTCGAACTGCTGGTGGTGAACCTCGCCGGCACGTTCTTCGCCTACCGCAACAACTGCCCGACTTGCTCCTCGGTTCTGCAGCACGGGCGACTTGAGGGCGACGAACTCACCTGCCCACGCTGCACCGCCCTGTACGACGTGCGGCTGGCCGGGCGCGCGCTGGCACCGGTCGGGGCCCCGGCACTCGAGGCTCTGCCACTACTGCCGGACGACACCGGCTGGAAGGTCGCAGTACCGGGAAGGCAGCCGGCGTGAGGCCGTCGCCGACCCTGCGCTCGCTGGCGCGGGACAAGCCGACACCGGCCGTCGATCCGGTCGCGGTCCTCCGCGGCTTCACCGGTGGCGTGCGGCAGCAACTGTCGCCCGGTGAGCAATGCGAGATGTGTGCCGTGCCGATCGGTCCGCAGCACCCGCACATCGCCGACGTACCGGATCACCGGCTGCTGTGCACCTGCCGGCCGTGCTATCTGCTCTTCAACGCCGAAGCCGCCTCGCGCGGCCACTACCGCGCCGTACCGGAGGAGTACCGGTTCAACAAGGACTTCGCCATGTCCGCGGCGCAGTGGGAAGCCCTCGGCATCCCGGTGAACCTGGCCTTCCTGTTCCAGCAGACCGACCAGGCCAAGCACGTCGCCTTCTACCCGAGCCCGGGCGGCGCCACCGAGTCCTTGCTCGACCTGGCCAGCTGGGACGAGGTGGTCGCGGCCGATCCCCTGCTGGGCCGGCTGATCCCGGACGTCGAGGCGGTCCTACTCCGCCGGCTCGACGACGGCTTCGAGTGCTACCTGGTGCCGATCGACTCGTGCTACGAGCTGGTCGGCATCGTGCGGCAGTACTGGGAGGGCTTCGCCGGTGGCGAGGAGGTCTGGGGACGGATCGACGAGTTCTTCGCAAGCGTGAAGGAGCGCTGCCGTGGTTGACCTCGACTTCACCTGCGTGGACTCCGAGGCCGACCGGTACGCCGCGACGCCGACGGTGCTGCTGAAGTTGAAGGTGACCGAGACGACCGGTACGCCGGTACACGCGCTCGCGTTGCGCTGTCAGATCCGGATCGAGCCGATCCGCCGACGCTACGACGACGAGGAGGCGGACGCACTCGCTGACCTCTTCGGCGACCGCTCTCGCTGGGGCGACACCCTCAAGCCGCTACAACTGGCCTTCGTCACGCAGATGGTTCCCGGGTTCACCGGCTCGACCGAGGTGGACCTGCAGCTGCCGTGCAGCTACGACTTCGATGTCGCCGCGAACAAGTACCTCTACGCCGTCCGCGAGGGTGGAGTGCCCTTGCTACTGCTCTTCAACGGCACGATCTTCACCGGGCGTGCGGGGACGTTGTCGGTGACCCCGGTCGCCTGGCAGAAGGAGACGTCGTACGCGCTGCCCGTGCCGGTCTGGCGGGAGGCGATGGACCTGCACTTCCCCGGCGCCGCATGGCTGAAGCTGCGACGGGAGACGTTCGACAAGCTCTATGACTACCGCGCCCGCGAGGCCATGACGGGCTGGGACGACGCGATCGAGCGGCTGCTGAAGGAGAAGCTGGAATGACAGCGTCTTTCGAGGGTGTCCAGCAGGTCGCCGACGCGCTGCTCTTCGAGGGGTACGTGCTTTATCCGTATCGGGCCTCCGACGGGAAGAACAAGGTGCGCTGGCAGTTCGGCGTCCTGATGCCGCCCGCGTACGGCGCGATCGACTCGTCGGAGCGGACCTCTTCGCAGACCGAGTGCCTGCTCGACGGCGACGACGGGGTCCTGACTGTGCGGATCCGGTTCCTGCAGGCGCAACGCCGTACGGTGCTCGACGCCGATCGGGCCGAGGTCGATTCACTGCAGACCGAGGACGCCTCGTACGTGCCGTGGGACGAGGCGGTGGAACAGCACATCGACGTGACGGCCGCACTGAGCGAGCTACCACTCCGAGTGCCCTTCGAAGTTGCCGGAGGCACCGAAGTGGAACCGGTGAGCACCGGCTTCCTCCAACGCACCCGGCTGCCCCTGACCGGGGTGCTGTCACTCAGCTCCGAGCAGTTGCCGGGCCCGTACGGCGTAGTCCGGTTGCGCCTCGGCGTCGAGAACATCAGTGCGGGCGACGAGCTCGAGCGGACCGGTGCATTACGGCAGGCGTTGATCGCGCATCACCTGTTGGTAGCGGCCGACGGTTGCCGCTTCCTCTCGTTGCTCGAACCCCCTGAGTGGGCCGTGGGCTACGTGGCCGACTGCGAGAACCTCGGGATCTTCCCCGTACTCGCCGGCGATCTGTTGCTCTCGTCCCCGATCATTCTCTACGACCACCCGCAGATCGCCGCGGAGAGTCAGGGCGACCTGTTCGACGCGACCGAGATCGACGAGATCCTCAGCCTGCGGACGATGACGCTGACCGAGGACGAGAAGCGCGAGGTCCGCGGGACCGATCCGCGCGCCGCCGCGATGCTCGACCGGGTGGACTCGATGCCGCAGGAGATCCTGGACCGGCTGCACGGCACCTTGCGCTACGTCCGCAAGGTCACCGAACGCGAACCGCCGCCTGCCGACACGCCCTGGTGGGATCCCGGCAACGACGCTTCCGTCTCGCCGGGGACGGACACGGTGATGGTCGGTGGAGTTGCCGTCGGCAACGGAGTGCGGATCCGGCTGCGTCCCGGCGTACGGCGGGCCGACGCGCAGGACATGTTCCTCGCCGACCGGCTCGGCACGGTCGTCGCGGTGTTGTCGGACGTGGACGGCGAGACGCACCTCGCGGTGGCCCTGGACGGCGAGGAAGGTGAGGTGCAGCGCTCGCACGGCCGCTACCTCTACTTCAGCCCGGACGAGATCGAGCCCTTGGTGAGTGCCGGATGAGCGGGCGGATCCTGGTTGCCGGACTGGGCAACATGTTCTGCAGCGACGACGCCTTCGGGATCGAAGTGATCAGCCGGCTCGCGCAACGAACCTGGCCCGACGGCGTCGAGGTACAGGACTTCGGCATCCGCGGGATCCACCTGGCCTACCAACTGCTCGAG
Source organism: Kribbella sp. (assembly GCF_035687465.1). NCBI lineage: Bacteria > Bacillati > Actinomycetota > Actinomycetes > Propionibacteriales > Kribbellaceae > Kribbella > Kribbella sp. The sequence goes on along the minus strand of NZ_DASRXP010000369.1, from coordinate 21,220 downwards.
CCCTATGACCTGGTGGTGCTGATCGACGCGGTCCAGCGCGGTGAGCCGCCGGGAACCGTGTACACGGTCGAGGCCGAGCCCGCCGAAGAGCCTGGCCCCGAGGTCAGCATGGACGCGCACGATCTGGGGCCGGACGCCGTGCTCTCGCTTGTTCCCCGACTTGGTGGGACCTTGGGACCGGTGGTGGTGATCGGCTGCGAGCCGGCCGACCTGGGGACCGGCATCGGCCTGACGCCCGCGGTCCAGGACGCGGTGCAGACCGCGGTCGAACTGGTGACCGACCTGGTCATCGGCAGGAGAGTTCGAGAAGGGACGTCGTAATGCGCTGGGTCATCGTCGCCATCGTCGTGGTCATCGTCGGAGGGGTCGGCTACGCCTTCATCCCCGACTCGCTGCGCTATCTCCGGCTCAGGAACATGTAGCGGCCTATGTGTCTGGGCATCCCGGGACGCATCGTCGCGACCACCCCCGGCCTCGACCTTGGACAGGTCGAGGTCGCCGGCGTGGTGCGCGAGATCAACCTGGCGCTGCTCGACGGACCGTTCGTGCCGGGTGAGTACATCCTGATCCACAGCGGCTTCGCGCTGGAACGGATGAGTCCCGAACGCGCGGCCGACGCCCTCGCCTTCTTCGGGCCGCAGTGAACACGCCCGGGCCGATCTTGTTCGTGCGCTACGCGCTGGCGCCGAACCGGCTCGGGTATTGCGGTCCCGCCGACGACAGCGCGCTGCTGTCGTACGGGGTCAGCGGAACCGTGGACGACGGGCTCCGCGAGCTGGCCCGCCAATTCGAGGGCGCCTGGCCGTTCCTGGAGCTGATCGCGGCGAAGACCGGCATCGCCGATCCGCTCGATCATCGCGTCGTCGAGGCGTACTGGCTCGGCAATCCCCTGCTGACAGACGTCGGTACGCCGTTCAGGGCCGGCGGAAGGCCGCACCACAGCTTCCAGGTGTTCTGTGCCTACCCCTGGGTGGACAGGCTCGCTGACGAGAAGAGCGGGGCGCAGGCGCTGCACGTACTGGACCAGTGCCGGATCCGCTGGGGGCGGGTGATCGCTGACACGGCCGGGCAAGTGGTGGTCGAGTCGCGGCCGCTCACCTGGGACGGGCGCCAACTCGCGCTGGGCTCACCTCGCCAGGAGACCGTCATCCGGAGTGTCGATGGTCGCGACCTGCTAGGCCCGCTCCACCCCGGCGACTGGGTCTCGCTGCATTGGCAATGGGTCTGCGACCGGCTTGATCTCGTGCGATTGACGGCGCTGCGGGATCACTCGGCGTACCACCTCGCCATCGCCAACCGGAGACTCGCGCTGGTCTGACGTCCCACGCCGTCAGCGGTGAGTCGTGCGGTGCGGGATGTCGGGGCCGAGGATCCAGTTGCCGTCCGCCGGCGTCGATTGGGCGGTATGCGCCGGCCCGGTGTGATCCGGTTCCCAGCGGGTCGGCTGCTCGGTCAGGCCGAGAAGATACGTCACTGTGCAGTCGAGGGCCGCGGCGAGTTCGGGGAGCCTGACGACGTCCACTCCGGCGCCGTGCTCGAAGCTGCTCAACGTCTTGTTGGTGGTCCGGATGCCCCTACGACCCAACCTGGTCACGACTTGCTTCTGCGTCAGCCCGAGCTGGATCCGGCGCGCCCGCAGCCGGTGCGTGACGATGAGATGCCGGTCGACGGCCAGGTCGTCCTTGTCGTTGAACATGAGAACCTCCCGTCCTGCCACCATCCTCGACGTCGGGAAGTCCGTCAATCACCGATAGCTAGCTGTGCGGATCCATTTCCGCGAGGGCGTGCACGGTGTAGCGGGCGAAGTTGAAGACCGGTGCGCGGCCCAGCAGGCGCTCGAACTCTTCGTGCGACTCGACCTGGTAGATCCACGCGCCGCCGTGCGAGCCGACCACGTGATAGCGGGCGAGCACCTTGCCCTCGCGCTGCAGCCGTTCGCCGTACTCCGGCATCGCGCCGACGGCCCGGGCCATCTCCGGCGAGAGCAGGCTCAGCTCCATCTGCCACAGCACCAGGAACTTCATGAGCGCAGGTGCAGCCGTCGGGCGGCTTCGGCGATCGAGCCGGAGATCGAGGGGTAGACCGTGAACGACTGAGCCATCTGGTCCACGGTCAGCCGGGCGCCGACCGCCAGGGAGATCGGATGAATCAGCTCGCTGGCCCGCGGCGCGACGACCACGCCGCCGACGATGATGCCGGTGTTCGGCAGGCAGAACAGCTTCACGAAACCGTCGCGGACCCCCTGCATCTTGGCCCGCGCGTTGTCCGCGAGCGGGACCTTGACCACCATCGCGGTACTGCCACCCGCGTCGAGCGCCGCCTGGGTGAGCCCGACCGTGGCGATCTCCGGCGCGGTGAAGACGTTCGACGAGACCGTGGACAGGTCCAGCGGGGCGACCGCGTCGCCGAGCGCGTGCGACATCGCGATCCGGCCCTGCATCGCCGCCACCGAGGCCAGCATCAGTACGCCGGTGCAGTCGCCGGCCGCGTAGACCCCGCGGGCCGTGGTCCGGGAGACCCGGTCGGTGGTGATGAACCCGCCGTCGCCGAGCGACACGCCCGACTCGACCAGCCCCATGTCGTCCGTGTTCGGCAGCGATCCGACCGCCAGCAGCGCGTGCGACCCCTCGACCGTGCGGCCGTCCGTCAGGGTCACCACGACCCCGTCGCCGTGCCGCTTGACCGAGGCCGCCCGGGACTTGCCGAGCACGGTCAGACCGCGCCGCTGGAACACGTCCTCCAGGACGGCGGCCGCGTCCGCGTCCTCGCCGGGGAGCACCCGGTCCCTCGACGACACCAGGACCACCTCGGCCCCCAGCGCGTCGTACGCGCTGGCGAACTCCGCACCGGTGACACCGGATCCGACCACGATCAGCCGCTCCGGGAGCTCCTCGAGCTCGTAGACCTGCTCCCAGGTGAGGATCCGCTCGCCGTCCGGCTCGGAATCCTTGAGGATGCGCGGCCTTGCGCCGGTGGCGATCAGGACGACATCGGCGTCCAGCCGCTCGTCACCGACCACCACCGTCTCAGGCCCGTCGAGGCGGGCGCGGCCGTGGATCACCTGAATCTTGTCGTCGGCCAGCCGGCGGCTGATCCCCTCGGACTGGGCCGCTGCCAGGTCCTTGACTCGTTTGTTGACGACGGAGAGATCGACACGCACGGAATTCGCCGGATCGTCGTCGCCATCGTCGACCCGGACGCCGAGCTCGCCGGCCTCCTCGACCTCGGTCATCAGCTCGGCCGTGGCGATCAACGTCTTGCTCGGTACGCAGTCCGTGAGCACGCAGGAGCCGCCGATCCCGTCGGAATCGACAACAGTCACCTCCGCTCCCAGCTGGGCGGCCGCACTCGCCGCTTCGTACCCGCCAGGACCGCCACCGATGATCACAACTCGCGCCACGAGAGGCCATTGTTCCGTATCCTGTGACGTCGTGACCCTGTACGCCGCGTTTGCGTCGAATCTGGACCCGAACCTGATGGCCGAGCGGTGCCCGCACTCCCCCCTGCGCGGGACCGGGTGGATCGTCGGCTGGCGCCTCACCTTCGGGGGCGAGGAGCTGGGCTGGGAGGGCTCGATGGCAACCGTCGTCGAGGACCCGTCCGACCCGGCGAACCAGGTCTTCGTCGCCCTGTACGACGTCAGCCCGAAGGATGTCGAGCGCCTGGACGAGTGGGAGTGGATCGACCAGGGCGTCTACCGCAAGATCCAGGTCCGGGTGCAGACCCTGGACGGCGAGCAGCTCGCCTGGATGTACGTGCTGAACGCCTACGAGGGCGGCCTGCCGTCGGCCCGCTACCTGGGCATCCTCGCCGAGGCGGCCGAGGCCGCCGGTGCCCCCGACGACTACGTCGCCGACCTCCGCGCCCGCCCCTGCCAGTCCTCCGGCCACTAGTCGATCGAGCGGTATCGTGCGGGCGTGACTGATGATGTGCGCGCCGCCGCCGAGCGCTGGCTGAGCGAGGACCCCGACCCCGACACTCGCGCCGAGCTCCAGCGGTTGCTGGATTCCGGCCCTGAGGCTGAGGCGGAGCTGGCGGACAGGTTCGCCGGGACGCTCGAGTTCGGTACTGCGGGCCTGCGGGGCGCGGTCGGCGCCGGATCGAACCGGATGAACCGGGTGGTCGTGATCCGCGCCGCGGCCGGCCTGTGCGCCTACCTCAAGGCCAACGGCCTCACCGACGGCCCGGTCCTGATCGGGTACGACGCCCGCCACAAGTCCGATGTCTTCGCGCAGGACACGGCCGCTGTGGTCCGCGGCGCCGGGCTGGACGCCGTCCTGCTGGACCGGCCCACCCCGACCCCGGTGATCGCGTTCGGGATCCGCCACCTGCGGGCGGTGGCGGGCGTCGTCGTGACCGCCTCGCACAATCCCCCGCAGGACAACGGCTACAAGGTTTACCTGGGTGACGGCTCGCAGATCGTTCCGCCCGCGGACGTGGAGATCGCGGCTGCCATCGAGGCCGTCGGACCCCTTGCGGAGGTTCCTCGCGGGGACGACTGGCAGACCGCGGGAGACGACCTGCTGGACGCCTACCTCGACCGCATCGCCACGTTGGTCCCGGCTGACGCCCCCCGATCGCTGAACATTGCTTACACGCCCCTGCATGGTGTCGGCCGATTCTTGGTGGAGGCGGCCGTCGAGCGCGCCGGATTCGCAGTACCGGCTGTGGTGGCGTCGCAGGCGGAGCCGGACCCGGACTTTCCGACCGTCTCGTTCCCGAACCCGGAGGAGCCGGGCGCGATCGACGCGGCGCTCGACCTGGCTCGCTCGGTGGGTGCCGATCTCGCGGTGGCGAACGATCCGGATGCGGATCGCTGCGCGGTCGCAGTACCGGATCCGGCCGCGGCCGGGGGCTGGCGGATGCTCCGCGGGGACGAGCTCGGCGGGTTGCTAGGTGAGTTCCTGCTCGGGGAGTACGTCTGGAACGGGCGGTCAGGCGGTGTCGCCGCGTGCTCGATCGTGTCCTCGTCACTGCTCGGCAAGATCGCCGCCGGCTACGGCATCCGGTACGTCGAGACGCTCACCGGGTTCAAGTGGATCGGCCGGGTGCCGGACCTGGTGTTCGGCTACGAGGAGGCGCTCGGGTACTGCGTCGACCCTGACGCGGTGAAGGACAAGGACGGCGTCTCGACCCTGGTCCGGGTGCTGCAACTCGGGGCACGGGCGAAGGCGGACGGCCGGACGCTGCTGGATCTGCTCGATGACCTGGCGAAGAAGTACGGACTGCACGCGACGGACCAACTGGCCGCGCGGATGGAGGATCTGAGCCTGATCGTGGCGGCGATGGACCGGCTGCGGGCTACTCCCCCGACATCCCTGGGCGGGCACAAGGTCGAGCGGGTGGACGACCTGAGCGAGGGCAGCGAGAGCCTGCCGCCGACGGACGGCCTCCGCTACACCTTGTCGGCGGGTGCCCGGGTCGTCGTCCGCCCCTCAGGAACCGAGCCGAAGCTGAAGTGCTACCTGGAGGTCGTCATCCCGGTCGAAGGCGATGACGTCGCCGCGGCCCGAGCCCAGGCAACAGCGGAACTAACCGCCATCAAACAAGACCTCGCCGAGGCTGCCGGCATCTGACGAAAGACGTCAGCCCCGACCTGTACAGGCAAGACAACCCCAGGGGCCAGGCGCGAACCCGCATGATCATTCGTCCCCTTTTCACCCTCCCCGCAGACTGTCCAATCAGCTGTGGGCAGTTGGCGAGGGTGAAAAGGGGACGAATGATCATGCGGGTTTACGCCGCGGTGGCTGATGCTGTCTAGCCCGCGCGGTTTCAGCTGAGGGCTGCGGCTTCGGCCTGTTCGGCGCGCAGGGAGCTCTGGAGCGAGGAGTGCAGGATCCGCAGGGTGCTGGTGGACTGCATCAGCGCCTCCCGCTCGTCCGGGTTCCTGTTCGCGAGGGTGGTGATGTCGTTGATCGCCGCCTCGATCCTGCCGAGCCGGTCTGCCACCGAGCCCTCCAGGCTGGACGCCCGGCGGACCGCCTCGGACGTGATCGTCCAGACGTCCTCGCGGTCGTTGGTCCGGCGCGACAGGTCGACCATCTGGCCGAGTGCGGCCAGGTCGCTGTCGATCTGCGCCTTCTCCACCGCGCCGGTGATGCTCGCGGTGGCCTGACGCAGCCGGGTGACATGCCCGGACAGCTCCGACCAGCTGCACTTGCCACTTCTGATCTTGTCCAGCACCTTGGTGTACTCGGTGTTGAACTCGTCGTAGTTCACTGTCCTTGACTCCTGCCGTTCGACGGTCGACCCAGACTCTAAGGCGTGCGGACCCGAAACACCGTAACCACACGATCGCAGATCGTGCACGTGTCGGCAAAACGCGAAGGCGCCCGGAATACAGAACGCATTCCGGGCGCCTTGGTTACCGCTGTTTACCGAATCGTCCTACCGGACCGGTCAGGCGACCTTGCCTGGGTCGACCGACCAGGTCGAGCAGCTGCCCGGGTGGGTGTTCTTCCCGTTGCCGGTGAAGCCGGCCAGGGACCAGTAGTTGTGGCTGGTCCACGAGCCGTGGTCACGCGGCCCGCCCTTCATGTCGCCGGAGTGCGAGACGACGTACTTCCACTGGGTCAGCAGGCCACCCGACATCGGGTAGTAGGCCTTGTTCGCACCGATGTACGCCGAGCCGAAGCAGGACGCCTGCAGCTCGCGACGACGGCTCTCGAGCATCCGCGCGTCGTTCGTCGTCATGTGGCCCTGCCGCCACCAGGAAGCGGTCAGCAGGCCGGTCATCGACTGCACGTGGTGGCCGTACTCGTGCGCGATCGTGTTGGTCGCGTACGCGACGGCGAACGTCGGGTTCTGCGCGTAGTAGGTGACGATCTGGCGCCACGGGATGTAGATGGTGCCGCCGCCGGTGCTGCAGTAGAACGAGATCCAGCCGGTGACGCTGCCACAGGTGGTCTTGATCGTGTTGTAGCCGTGCACGACGAGCTTCGGCTTGACGTCCCAACGACCGTTCGCACGCCAGACGCTCGGCTTCCAGGACGCGTACAGGCAGCGGACCAGTTCGGTCTCGAAGTACCGGACCCGGGCCTCGGTGTTCAGGGCCACGTTCGGGCGCTTGCACTTGGACGGCGCGATGTTGCCGGTGCTGTAGAGCTTGTTGTAGCGCACCGCGTTCCAGGACGTCGTCGCGTTCCAGCCGGCGTCGCGACCGGAATCCGTCAGGTCGATCCTGGCCGGCTCTCCCGGGACAGGGATCGGCAGGACCTCGGTGGCGCCGGCCGGGGCGGCCTGCGCGTTCGGAATCGCCAGGGCTGCGCAGGCGGCCAGGGCCACGATGCCGACCAGACCGCGCACCTTCTTGCTGGGAAGATAATTCATGCGCTCCACTCTCGAATACTGGGGGACTTACCGGAGCCATCCTGGGGGACCGAGGGGTTCATCCCGGGACGGACACGGGCTCGGACGCGGACGCAGTACGTGAAGTTCCCCTCAACTTCCGATTTCCCGCCCCAGGAACTGCAACTGGTCAGCAAGCATGCGCCGCCAGTAACCACTCGTATGCGCCCCCGCCTGCACCCCACCCTCGGCCCGGACCTCGTCCCGAAGGTCACGCACCGCCTCCGCGAACGGGTCGTCCCTCCCACAATCGATGCGCAGAGCAACCTCCTCGAACTCCGCGGCCCGGCCGAAGACCTGATGCTGCCCGAAGTCCTCCGGCCCGTCGTAGGCACCGGCAGTTGAATCCGCAAGTTCGTGCCAGAGCGCCGGGCTCATCGCTCCCGCCGCGATCACCTTCGGCGGTCCGACCTCGGCTGCCAGCAGAAGTGCGCCGTAGCCGCCCATCGACCACCCCAGTACTCCGTACCGGTCGGTGCTGAGACCTAGTTTCGCCAGCAGGGGCAGGAATTCCGTGGTCAGCATGCGCTGTGGATCGTCCCCGGTCGCCCGGCGGTGCCAGTAGGTGTCGGCTCCTCCGTCGACCGCGGCGAGCGCGAAGGGCGGAGTACCGGCTCGCACTGCAGCTGTCAGGTAGCGGTCCGCGCCGAGATCGTTGATCGCGGAGCTGTGATCACCGCCTCGGCCGTGCAGCACCAGCACCACCGGAAGGTGCGCATCCGGCTGGTACCCGTGCGGGTACATCACGGTCCACCCGACCGTCGTACGCCGTGCGGCTGATTCGAAGCTGCCTGACTCCACCTGCCCGGCCGGCACGTCGGGAACGACGCCGTCGTCGCCAGTCAGCCCCAGGACGTCGTGCACTCGCGCACGACCGGGGAGGACACCTGCCTCGACGAGTCCGGCACCTGCGGCCACCCCTACCGCTGCCGCGGCGCCGGTGATCAGAACCGCACGACGAGAGGGCCGGTCCGGCGACTTCTGGCTGTCGATCACACCAGAGTGTGGCCGGGCCGGTGGGTCAGCGCAGGATTTGGGCGATGATGGCGAGGGTTACCAGGGCGGCGAGGATGATGAGTTCGGGGCGGGCCCAGGTGGTGGTGATCTCGCCGGTGGCGTCGCGGCTGTAGCGCTCCCTGTGGTTCTCGATCCGCTCGACCACGAAGTCCGCCCGGGAGATCGAGCTGTCGTCCCTCAGTTTCCGGCCGCCGACCCGCTGCTTGCGCAGGTCCCGCATCACCACCTGAACACCCGGGCACCGGACCTTGCCGTCCTCCGTGTGCACCCGGAGGATGTCGGTCACATCCACCTCGGTGATCTTGTTCCACGGCACGAGATGGTCCCGGAGGTGGTTACGGATCAGCAGCCCGTCGGGGCGGAGCGTGACGGACGGCCGGACCAGCCCGAGGTACGTCAGCACCATCAGCACCGCGATGAGCGCCGCCACCAGCAACCCGCCCATCGTCCGCCACTCCAGCACGATGTCGAGCAACCCCACCAGCCCGATCACCATCACCACGACTCCCGTGATCCGGTTCGACGTGGAAAGGTACTGCTCGTTCTCGGACACCTTCGAATTCACCCGGACAAGGTAACCGGCCCGCGGTTACAGTCCTAGTTAGAGCCCCCACCACCCCGCGGAGGCAGCGGGAGAGCGGGCCGCGTAATCGCAGTAGACTCGCGAGGGTGACCACTACCGACACTGGCGTCGACAGTTTGGCTGACGTGACCTCGTCCGAGGACCGGCTGCGCCGGTTCCTGCTGGGCCTGCCGGGCGTTGACCAGGTCGGGGCCGAGGCTCGCGCCGCCACGTTGAGCACGCGATCGATCAAGACCACCGCCAAGGCGTACGCGCTGGACCTGGCCATCCAGATGATCGATCTGACCACGCTCGAAGGACAGGACACCCCCGGCAAGGTGCGGGCACTGTGCGCGAAGGCGAAACGCCCCGACCCGGCGGACCCGACCGCCCCGCAGGTGGCCGCTGTCTGTGTCTACCCGGACCTGGTGGCGACCGCGAAGTACGAGCTGCGCGGCTCCGGCATCAACGTGGCGAGTGTCGCGACCGCCTTCCCCAGTGGGCGTTCGAGCCTCGCGATCAAGGTGCAGGACACCAAGGACGCGGTCGCCGCCGGTGCCGACGAGGTCGACATGGTGATCGACCGCGGTGCGTTCCTGTCCGGCCGGTACGGGCTGGTCTTCGACGAGATCACCGCGATCCGCGAGGCCGCGGGAGACGCGCACCTGAAGGTCATCCTGGAGACCGGCGAGCTGGTCACCTATGACAACGTACGGCGCGCGTCGTGGCTGGCGATGCTGGCCGGCGCGGACTTCATCAAGACTTCAACTGGCAAGGTCTCCCCTGCCGCGACGCTTCCCGTCACCCTGGTGATGCTGGAAGCCGTCCGCGACTACCACGAGGCCTCCGGCCTGCACATCGGCGTCAAGCCCGCGGGCGGGATCCGGACCGCGAAGGACGCCATCAAGTACCTGGTCACCGTCAACGAGACGGCCGGACCGGACTGGCTGGACCCGGAGCTGTTCCGCTTCGGCGCGTCCAGTCTGCTGAACGACCTGCTGATGCAACGCACCAAGCTGGCCACCGGAAACTACTCCGGACCCGACTATTTCACGCTGGACTGAGGCATGAGCAGATTCGAGTACGCACCGGCCCCCGAGTCGCGGGCCATCGTCGACATCAAGTCGTCGTACGGGTTGTTCATCAACGGCGCCTTCGTGGAGGCGACGGACGGCAAGCCGTTCAAGACCGTGAGCCCCGCCTCCGAGGAGGTGCTCGCGGAGGTCAGCGAGGCCGGTCCCGCGGACGTCGACAAGGCTGTCCGCGCCGCCCGCAAGGCCTATGACAAGGTCTGGGGCCCGATGCCGGGCCGAGACCGCGCGAAGTACCTGTACCGGATCGCCCGGCTGATCCAGGAGCGGTCGCGTGAGCTGGCCGTGCTGGAGTCGCTCGACAACGGCAAGCCGATCCGCGAGTCCCGCGATGTCGACCTCCCGCTGGTCGCCGCGCACTTCTTCTACTACGCCGGCTGGGCCGACAAGCTCGAGTACGCCGGCGCCGGCGAGAACCCGCAGCCGCTGGGCGTCGCCGCGCAGGTGATCCCGTGGAACTTCCCGCTGATGATGCTGGCGTGGAAGATCGCCCCGGCGCTCGCGGCCGGCAACACCGTAGTTCTGAAGCCTGCTGAGACGACACCGCTGACCGCGCTGGCGTTCGCGGAGATCTGCCAGCAGGCGGACCTGCCGCCAGGCGTGGTCAACATCATCACCGGCGCCGGCCGGACCGGCCAGGCGCTGGTCGAGCACGAAGGCGTCGACAAGGTCGCGTTCACCGGCTCCACCGCGGTCGGCCGCGCGATCGCCAAGTCGGTCGCGGGCACGGACAAGAAGGTCACCCTCGAGCTCGGCGGCAAGGCGGCGAACATCGTCTTCGAGGACGCCCCGATCGACCAGACCATCGAGGGCATCGTCAACGGCATCTTCTTCAACCAGGGCCACGTCTGCTGCGCGGGTTCGCGGCTGCTGGTCCAGGAGAGCGTGTACGACGAGGTGCTGGCCCGGCTGAAGCGCCGGATGAGCACCCTGCGAATCGGTGATCCGCTGGACAAGAACACCGATATCGGCGCGATCAACTCCCCCGAGCAGCTGGCCCGGATCCGCGAGCTGTCGCAGGTCGGCGAGGACGAGGGCGCCGAGCGCTGGTCGCCCGAGTGCGAACTGCCGCCGCAGGGCTACTGGTTCCCACCGACCGTGTTCACCGGCGTCTCCCAGGCGCACCGGATCGCCCGCGAGGAGATCTTCGGCCCGGTGCTGTCGGTGCTCACCTTCCGGACCCCCGCCGAGGCCGTGGAGAAGGCGAACAACACCCCCTTCGGCCTGTCCGCCGGGGTCTGGACCGACAAGGGGTCCCGGATCCTCTGGATGGCGAACCAGCTGCGGGCCGGCGTCGTCTGGGCCAACACGTTCAACCGCTTCGACCCGACCTCGCCGTTCGGCGGCTACAAGGAGTCGGGCTACGGTCGCGAGGGCGGCCGCCATGGTCTGGAGGCCTACCTTGCCCACTAAATCCGACCCGGCGCGGCTGGACGTGCGCAAGACCTACAAGCTGTACGTCGGCGGCGCCTTCCCCCGCAGCGAATCCGGCCGTTCGTACGTCGTGAACAGTGCCAAGGGCAAGTTTCTCGCGAACGCGTCGCAGGCCTCCCGCAAGGACGCCCGGGACGCGGTCGTCGCGGCCCGCAAGGCGTTCGGCGGCTGGTCGACGAAGACGGCCTACAACCGCGGCCAGGTGCTCTACCGGATCGCCGAGGTGATGGAGGGCCGGCACGAGCAGTTCAGCTCCGAGGTCGCCGCTTCCGAGGGACTGTCGATCAGCAAGGCCCGCGCGGTCGTCGACGCCTCGATCGACCGCTGGGTCTGGTACGCCGGCTGGGCGGACAAGCTGGCCCAGGTGGTCGGCTCCAGCAACCCGGTCGCCGGCCCGTACTTCGACTTCTCCTTGCCCGAGGCAACGGGTGTCGTGGCGGTGCTGGCTCCGCAGGACTCGAGTCTGCTCGGCCTGACCAGCGTGATCGCCCCAGCCATCGTGTCGGGGAACACGGTCGTCGCGGTCACGTCGTTCGAGCGGCCGCTGCCTGCGGTGACGCTGGGCGAGGTGATGGCGACCTCCGACCTGCCGGGTGGGGTGGTCAACATCCTGACCGGGAGCGCCTCGGAGATCGGGCCGTGGCTCGCGGGTCACCTCGACGTGAACGCGATCGACCTGGCGGGCGTCACGGATGCCGACGAGGCGCGCGACCTGGAGGCCGCCTCGGCGGAGAACCTCAAGCGGGTCCGCCGGCCGGCCGACGAGGACTGGGCGGAATCACCGGGACTCTCGCGGCTGACGCAGTACCTGGAATTAAAGACGGTGTGGCACCCCATCGGTGTCTGACAAGCTTGGCGGCATGATCTTTGCCGCCAAGCCTGTACCGGGTGACCGAGTCGCCGTCGTCTCGCCCTCGGGTGGATTGCCCGAGGTGTTCCCGGCGCCATACGAACTCGGACTGCAGCGGCTGCGCTCCTTTGGGCTTGAGCCGGTCGAGTATCCGACGACCAAGAGACTGAACGCGACTCCGGCTGAGCGCGCTGCCGACCTGCATGCCGCGTGGTCCGATCCGTCGATCCGCGCGGTGATCTCCAGCATCGGCGGCAGCGACCAGATCACCGTGCTGAAGCACCTCGACCCGGAGGTGTTCCGCTCGAACCCGAAGCCGTTCTTCGGCTACAGCGACAACACGAACCTGCTGAACTTCCTTTATTCCTTGGGACTTCCGGCGTTTCACGGCGGCAGCGTGATGGTCCAGTTCGGACGTGGCGGCGCCATGCATCCCGACTCCGAGCGGTCGCTGCGAGCTGCGCTCTTCGAGTCGGGCGAGTTCGAACTGACGCCCGCCAAGGGCTGGACGGATCGCGATCGCGACTGGGCAGATGCCTCCTTCCTGGAGACGGAACCGGAGCTGTTCCCTGGCGCCGAGTGGAGCTGGCAGGGTTCCGGAGTCGTGACGGGACGGCTGTGGGGCGGCTGCGTGGAGATCATCGACTGGCAACTGGCGGCGAATCGCTGGATGCTGCCGGTCGACCAGTACTCGGGCGTGCTCTTCCTGGAGACCAGCGAGGACATGCCGAGCGACCAGCAGGTCTCATGGATGCTGCGGAACCTAGGCGAACGCGGTCTGCTGGAACGCTTCGAGGCCGTGCTCTGGGCTCGTCCGAAGGCATGGGAGCTCGACAACCAGCTCTCGGCGGAGGACGGCGCCCGCTACGTCGCGGATCAGTATGCGGCGGTCGAGGGCACGCTGGCGGAGTACAACCCGTCGGCTCTGCTCGTTACCGGGATCGACTTCGGCCACACCGACCCGCAGGTCGTCCTGCCCTATGGCGGCACGGTGTCCATCGATTCGTCGGCTCGCCGGATCACCGTCACCTACTAGCGGATCTCGGTGCGGGTCAGCGGTGGGTTGGGGTCGGGATAGCAGGCGACCGGGGAGTCGATGGTGACGAACTTCCACTTGATCTTGGCCTGCAGGTTCAGTCCGGGGTTGTCGAAGCTGGAGCCCTGGAGTCTCGTCTCGATCGCACCGGATCGACCTGCCTTGAGGCGAACGGTCAGGCTCGGGAGTTGGTAGTCGGAGCCACCCGGGATCGGGCCTGAGACCCGGATCGTGGCGACGCCATTGGCGACGTCCAGGGTGGGCGTCGAGCCGAGGCCGGAACCGCCGGACAGCTTGGCCGCGACGTACGTCGAGTTGGCGGGGATGGGGATGCGCAGGGAGAGGTCACGGACCTCCTTGAGCTTGAAGCCCTTGACCTCGCCGGGAAGGGAACCCGGCTTCAGGTCGACGACGACCTCGAAGACCCCGCCCGGCTTCACCGTGGCCGGCGCCTTCGCGTCAGCCCCTTGGCGGAGCGAGAGGTGATGCTGGCCGAACTTGGTGTCCGCGCGGCACGCGTAGCTGACCGGAGCGGCGGCTGCGGGGAGAACGGTGGCGAGAGCCACGCTTGCGACTGCCACGGGCGCTAGGCACTTCCGTAGAGTAGTCATGCGATTACTCTACGGAGTCAGCGTCACGCCTGGATCCTGCGTCTCAGTAGCTGGATCACCGCCCGGCGAAGAACCAGCTTCCGGCCGCCGCGGCCACGAACAGCACCGGCAGGAGGAGCAGCAGCCACCCGCGCCGCCTCTGACGAACCTCCGGCGCCACCGCGACCGTAGTACCGGCCTGGTCCGAGTCGCCGACGGTGGTTCGCAGGGACGCGAGCACGGGTGCTTCCTGTTCGAGGCGGTAGGCCTCGCCCTCCAGGCGCTCCGCCAGCGTGTCGGCGCGGTGCCAGCGTTCGCCGACCCGGTAGGCGAGGGTGCGGGCGAGGATCTCGTCGACTTCCCCGACCGAGTCGTGCAGCAAGGGACGCAGGCTGGGCGGACTGCTGTCCGGGTCGCGGCCCACGACATCCGTGATCGACGACGCCACGAAGGGCGCGCGTCCGGTCAGGAGCGCGTAGGTGACCGCGCCGACCGCGTACACGTCGGCGCGCTCGTCGAACCCGCCGTCCCCACGGCCCTGTTCGGGAGCCATGTACGACGGGGTGCCGACGGCCTGGGTCATCCCAGAGGCTTCGGCCGCCCGTTTTGCCAGGCCGAGATCGGCGAGGACGATCCGGTGGGTTCCGCCGCCCGACTCGTTCCGGTTCGAGGGGCGGAGCAGGAGGTTCGCCGGGGTGATGTCGCGGTGCACCACGCCCTCGTCGTGCAAGGCCGCGACCGCCCGGGCCAGGTCCGCGCCCCACCAAAGCGCATCGGCCGGATCGAGCGGCCCGTTGGCCAGTACTTCGGCCAGAGTCCCGCCGCCTACGTAGTCCATCACGAAGTACGGGCGGCCGTCGGGAAGCTCTCCGAGGTCGAAGACTCGGACCACTCGCTCGCTGGCGATCCGGCGCATCAGCCGGGCCTCGGCGAGGAACCGCTCGCGCACGTCCGCGCGGGAGGACCAGTTGTCCGCCAGCACCTTGACGGCCACGTCGACGTCGAGGTCGTCGTCGTACCCGCGCCAGACCGTCGCGAAGGCGCCCGCGCCGATCTTCGACTGCAAGCGGTATCTCCCGATGACATCCATCCCGGCTATTGTCGGGGACGGAGGGACCAAAGCGAACACCCGCCACGGACCTGGGGGAGCATGAACGAGGAGCTCGAGCAGCTTGCGGCGCGAGTGGCAGCCGGCGAAACCGCCGCCCTGCCCGAACTGCTGCAGGCGATTCGGCCGCAGGTCCAGCGCCGGGTGTCCAAGTTCCTGCCGTTCCGCGAGGATGCCGAAGAGGCCGCGCAGGACACGCTGCTCACGGTGGCGAACAAGATCCACACCTTCAAGGGCACCGGAAGTTTCGCCGGCTGGCTGACCGTGGTCGCGACCAACCAGGCCAGGCAGACCTATCGATCGCTGAAACGCCGGTCCGTCGAGCAGTCCGCCGAGGTGCTCCCGGAGTCGGTGGATCCGCGGACCACCTCGGTGATCGCCGGGTCCCGGCTCGACCTGCTGGAAGCCCTCGAGTCACTTGAGTCCAACCACCCGAACCTGGTGCAGCCGCTCGTACTACGCGACCTCGGCGCGCTGACCTACGCCGAGATCGCCGAGGAACTGAAGGTCCCGCTCGGCACGGTGAAGGCCCGGATCCACCAAGCCCGCAAGGAAGTCGCCGAACACCTCACCGTGCGCTGAGTCGCTGGTCCGCGCCGGGGTCCACGGCCGCGGATCGCAGACCGGTGTTGACGGGCACACCCATCCACCGCTGCAGGATCCCGGTCGCCTCGACCCGCGACGCCGTCGGCAGGGCGCCGATGTTCGAGCCGTGGTTGCCGTTCGGCACGGTGTACCAGTGGGAGTCCCTGGTGCCCGGACCCGGCTCGAACTTCTCCGCGCTCCACGGATCGTTCTCGCCGTACACGAACAACATCCGCTGACCCGACTTCCGCAGCCACAGATCCACGTCCAGCATCGCGAACGGCTCATGCTTCGGCTCGATCGCATCCGGTACTGCGGCCGGCGCGTCCCCTGCCTCGCGGTAGTGCAGCAGGCCCTTCAACCAGGTGGTCTTGCTCGCGACATCCGGCCAGTTCAGCTGCTGCGACGCCTGGAAGTAGTACGGCAGGTAAGACGCGGTGCCTTCGTCCGAGTAGAAGGACCAACCGGAGATCTGGTCGATGAAGTCGAACAGTTGCTGGTCCGTCGCCGTCGCACTCCCCGGCACGAGCGGGCAACTCGCCTGCGTGCTGTACTGCCAGAACGCGAACGGCGTGTCGAGCACGGCCGCCTCCAGCGCGCGATCGGCCGACCCGAAGGTGCTCTCGTACGTCAGTCCGTTGGCCGCGGCGTACTCCTTGAGCTTGGCGAGCATCGCCGGCCGCCGGAGCAAGGTGTTGCGCTGCATGTTCCGCAGGGCCAGGTTGCACTGCGGATCCGTGCCGGCCTCCTGGATGAACTTGAGGTAGGAGTCCTGCCGGTTGATCACGTCCTGCGGAGCCACATACGCGACCGTGGCGTCCACGTCCTTCGGGTAGAACCTACGGTGATAGACCGAGGTCATCCCGCCTTTCGAGGCTCCGGTCGACACCCACTTGCCGGAGTACAGGGCCTTCTTGAACGCCTCGATGATCCGGTGGTGGTCGGAGGCGGCCTGCCAGATGGTGAGCTTGGACCAGTTCTTGCTGGCTGGCGTCGAGTTGTTGAAGAACCGCTGCTCGACGTTCAACTGGTTGCCGTCGACGAGCCTGGTGGCCTCCGCGGTGAACACACCGGCGACCCCGCCGTACCCGGTCGTGTGCAGCACCGTCGGCTGATCGAACCCGCGGTGCCACAAAGTCACCCGCTGCTCGAACTTCTCCCCTTGAGGCTTCTTGTGGTCTGCCGGCTGGGTGTACCAGAGCACGAAGAACGGCTTCCCGTTCACCACCGTGCTGCTCTCCACCCGCAACCCAGGAATCGTCGCCAGCCTGGCCGCGACATCATCCTGTACTGCGGCCGCAGCCCCGACAGGTGCAATCGCAGGGCCGGCAACCAAAGCAACAAGCAAACCAACAACCGGAAGCACGAAGCGTCGCATGGGCGGATCCTCTGCTCGGGATGCCCACCAGAGCGTAAGCGCCCACCCACACTCCCCGCGACCCCTCACTTGTGGTGCTCAGAGGTCCTGAACGAGCTGGACGGGGTTCCCAGAGCGGCGCGGACGGCGACCGCGCGGCGGAGGTCGTCGGTGTGGTCGGAGACGGTACGGCGGATGCTGGGCGCAACGTTGTCGTCGGCGATCAGGCGATCCGCATGGTCGATCGTCGACCGGTCGACGGCGAACCGCGGGAACAGCTTCATCGTGGACATCGCCAGCGCCATCCCGGAGCGAAGGCGGGCCGTGGCGGTGATGTCGGCGAAGAAGCGATCCACGTACGGCGCGTTAAGGTCCGTCTGGGACGGGTGCCAGAACCCCTCGGAGGCAGCGAACAGTTCGTTCACCCCCACCTCGGGGTCGGTCATCATCCGCGCCCAGGCTTCTTCCTTGCCGTCCGGCAGAGCAGCCCTGCAACGCGCGGCCTCGGAGACCCCTTCGGTCGACTTGTCGCTGGCCAGTTCGGCGTCGATCTCCTCCGAGCCGTACACCTCGAGCCGGACGAGGCGCAGTACGAGAGACCAACGGAGGTCTGCATCGACCTGGAGGCCTTCTGGGATGCCGGTGTCGTACAGCCAGCCCTCGAGCAGGATGGGATCGTTGCTCGTAGCAATCACGCCGCGGGCGATCGCGAGTTGGAGACTGCTGCCGGCGGGCGTCGTGCGGAGCCGGGTGGTGAGCGCGTCCGCGAGCCGGCCGCGGGACGCCTCGTACGGGAGATAGGTGCCGATCAGGCGCGCCTCCGCCCAGCGCAGCAGCGATCCGACTGCGATATCGCTGTCCTCATGGGCGAGCGCGGCCAGCAGGAACTCCAGGGCCTGCTGGGGATCGAGGTCGCCATCGGCGGTCGCGTCGCGGATGCTGTTCCAGATCACCGCGCGGGTGGTGCCGTCCTCGATCCGGGGAAGAACCTCGGCGAGATTGCCCAGGCTGGTTTCGTCCAGGCGGATCTTGGCCCAGGTGTCGTCCGCGGCATCCGGTACGACGACCTGCCCCGGTGCCAGGTCGACCTCGACGGACTCCCGATCCAGTAGGACGTCGACGAACGTGCCGCGGCCCGACTCGTCGTACGAGCCGACCTTCACCTTGTGCATCCGGTCGGCCGGGTACTCTGCGGGCGTGCGCCGATGGAGCCTGATACCGGTGGCGGTGCGTTCGGCGCTGATCGTGTCGAGGCCGGACGTGCGCAACCACTGCGTCGACCAGTTCGGCAGGTCGATCGCCCCGGCCCCGGTCAGCATCTCGATGAACTCGGCCAGGTCCGCATTGCCGAACTCGTGCGCGTCGATGTGCGCGTTGACGCCCTTCAGGAACACCTCGTCACCCAGGTAGGCGGCGAGCTGCTTCAGGACCGCGGCGCCCTTCGCGTAGGAGATCCCGTCGAAGTCGTCGAGCGAGGCGCGAGCGTCCTTGATCGCCTCGGCCGCGACCGGATGCGTCGAGCTCCGCTGATCCGCCTGCAGTCCCCACCACTTCCGCACGAACGCGAAATCCATCCAGTGCCCGAGATGGTCCGTAGCGTCGTGCGAGACCCGGTGCGCCATGTACTCCGCGAACGACTCGTTCAGCCACAGGTCGTTCCACCACCTCATCGTGACGGTGTCGCCGAACCACATGTGCGCCATCTCGTGGACGACGATCCGCGCCCGCGTACTGCGCTCGGCGTCCGTCACCTTGCTCCGATAGACCATGGAGTCCGCGAACGTCACGCAGCCCGGGTTCTCCATCGCACCAAGGTTGAAGTCAGGCACGAAAACCTGGTGATACTCCCCGAACGGATACCGGTAACCGAACAACCGGTGGTACTCGTCGAACGCCTGCCCGGTGACCTTGAAGAGGTCCTCCGCCTCGTTCTCGAGATGCACAGCCAGCGACTGCCGGCAAGCGAGCCCCAGCGGAATCCCGTCGTGCTCGCCACGGATCAGGTGGTACGGCCCGGCCACCACGGTCACGAAGTACGTCGAGAGCGGTTTCGTCTCGGCAAGCTCCCATTGTCCCGGGCCCACCTGCGCGGCGGCGCCGTTGCCAAGCACGATCCAGTCCTCCGGCGCGGTCACCGTGACCTTGTACGGCGCCTTGAGATCCGGCTGATCGAAACACGCGAAGTAACGCGGCGCGGACTCCAGCGACGACATCCCGTAGAGGTACACCTTCCCGTCGGCCGCATCGACGGACCGCTGCATCCCCTCCCCGTCGAACGAGTACGCCATCCGCGCCTCAACCACCAACTCGTTCTCCGCCTGCAGTCCCTCCAACCGCAGCCGCCCATCATCGAGCTCCGCGACATCGACCTGCACCCCGTTGAGCGTGACAGCCAGCAGCCCCTCCGGCTTCACATCCACAAACGTCTCCCCCACAGACGCCCCGAACCGAATCCGGCTCACACTCCCGAACGTCTTCTCCCCTCCCAAGAAGTCGAACGAGACCTCATACGAACGAACCGCAATCGCTCGGGCCCGGATCCGGGCCTCCTCAACACTCAACGCAGGCATCCCCCGACGCTAACCCACCTGCCCCGTCACCGAGGCGCGCGCATAGGTGTGGGTGGTTCGTGGGTCGGTAGGTGTGGGTGGTTCGCGTCGCCGGGCTGCGTGAGTTTGCTAGTCGCGGTGAGGTGAGTCAAGGGCGCTTCGCGGCCCTTCGGGCTCGAACGAGTTCGACCCTTGACACACCTCACCACGACCAGGGAAGGACGCAGCTACGCCCGGAGCCGCTGAGAAGAACGGCCACAATTCAGGGGAATCCCGTGGGGGGTGCCGCCCGGGTGACCCGCCGCAGCCCCGGCGTCCCGACCGACAGGTAATAGTCGCCCCGGCACGTCTCCCGACCCGCCGGCCCCGCCTGACCACGCCGACTACTGCCCCACTCCGGCGACCACTACCTGTCGGTCGGGACACCAACCACCCCCAAACGACCCCACCGATCCATCTGGTGGAACGAGCACACCACCAGGCGGACCAGCCGATGAACCGCCCGGCCGATGCCCGCCTGTCCGGCCGATACCGCCCTACAGACCGGCATCGGTCCAACGACCCGGCATCCACCCGGACGCGCCTACCGCCGATACCGGGTTGTTGGACCGATAGCGCCCAGTAGACCGGCATCGGTCCCACAACCCGTTAGCCGTCGAGACCGCGCCACGGCTTGCGGCCCGGCCCCCACCCGTACCTACAGAACTCGCCCACCCCACCCGAGAAACCGGTTACTGGACAGGGTTTCGCGACTTCTGTAGGTCCGGATGGGGCCGCTTCGGTAACCGGAACCACCCGGGCGGACGGAATCCCCCGGATGCAGCTCACACGTCAGCGCGGATCCGCGTAGCTGCGTCCTTCCCTGGCCGAGGTGGTGGGTGTCAAGGGTCGAACTTGTTCGATCGCCGAAGGCGACGCCAAAGGCGCCCTTGACACCCACCACCTCGGCTAGCACCCTCACGCAGCGGAGACCGCGCAACCACACTGCCAATGCACCCGCGCAACCACACTGCCAAGCGGCGTACACCTACAGTTGCTACGGGCAACTACATCGCGCCGTTCCTGAACCTCAGTTGATCAGGCCCTCGACGATGGTGGTCATTCGGTCGACGGGGATGGCGAAGCCGATGCCGATGTTGCCTGAGGCGCTAGAGCTGCCGAGGGTGGCGATCGCTGTGTTGACGCCGACCACCTGGCCGGCGGCGTTGACCAGTGGGCCGCCGGAGTTGCCGGGGTTGATCGCGGCGTCGGTCTGGATCGCGGTCTGCCGGGCGCCGCTTTCGCCGAACCGTGCCTGCCGGTTGACCGCGCTGACAATGCCAGCCGTCACCGTTCCTTCCAGACCGAGCGGTGAGCCGACTGCCAGCACCGGGTCGCCGACGCGGAGTTCCGAGGACCGGCCGAGCGTGAGCGCTCGCAGTCCCGAGCCGGCCGCGGCCGCGGAGACCTGGAGGACGGCCAGGTCGTTGTTCGTGTCGATCCCGATGATCTCGGCATCGAGGGAGTTGCCGTTCGACAGGACCAGTGACACATCGCTGGCTCCTTCCACCACGTGCGCGTTGGTGACCACATGGCCCTGCTGGTCGACCGCGAACCCGGAACCGGTGGCCCGGCCGGCCCGCACCGAGACCACCCCCGGCAACACGCTCGCGGCGGCACTGGCGATCGAACTGCCGCCCGGAGCGGTTGAGGGA
>NZ_DASRXP010000368.1:0-2279 GCF_035687465.1 Kribbella sp. | reverse complement strand
TACGGCCGCCGGAACGCCGCGCAGGTGGCCAACGTGATCACCTACCGGCCACGCTCCGCGGTCCGCGACATGGCCAAAGCGCTCGGCTACTCGGTCGGGCAACAGGACGCCTGGTCCAAGCAGGTCGACTCCTGGGGCGGCCAGGTCAGCTCCGGCGATCACGACATTCCCGCGCCGGTGGTGGCGATGGCCGAGGATCTGCTGAAGTTCCCGCGCCACTTGGGGATTCATTCCGGTGGGATGGTGTTGACGGAGCGGCCGGTGGGGGAGGTGGTGCCGATCGAGCACGCCCGGATGGAGAACCGGACCGTGCTGCAGTGGGACAAGGACGACTGCGCCTACATGGGCCTGGTGAAGTTCGACCTGCTCGGGCTCGGGATGCTCGCCGCGTTGCAATACACGATCGACACCGTCGCCGAGAAGCTCGGCGAACGGTGGGAGCTGCACACCATCCCCAAGGAAGAACCCGGCGTCTACGACCAGCTCTGCCACGCCGACTCTGTCGGCGTCTTCCAGGTCGAGTCCCGCGCCCAGATGGCTACCCTGCCGAGGTTGCGTCCGCGCCGGTTCTACGACCTGGTGATCGAAATCGCGCTGATCCGCCCAGGTCCGATCCAAGGCGACGCAGTGCATCCGTTCATCCGCAGGAAGAACGGCGAAGAACCCGTCACCTACCCCCACCCCGCCCTCGAACCGGTCCTCGAGCGGACCAAGGGGGTGCCGCTGTTCCAGGAACAGCTGATGCAGATGGCGATGGCGATCGGCGGCATCAACGGCGACGAAGCCGACCTGCTCCGCCGGGCGATGGGCTCCAAACGCGGCATCGAGAAAATCTCCAGCCTGAAGCAGCAGCTGTACGACGGGATGGCCGGCCACGGCATCACCGGTGATCAGGCCGACGACATCTACGCCCGGATCGAAGCGTTCGCCAACTTCGGGTTCGCCGAATCCCACTCGATCAGCTTCGCCCTGCTCGTCTACTCCTCCACCTGGTTCCGGCTCCACTACCCAGCCGCCTTCCTCGCCGCACTCCTCCGCGCCCAGCCGATGGGGTTCTACTCACCCCAATCGCTGGTCGCCGACGCCCGCCGGCACGGCGTCCAGGTCCGCCGCCCAGACCTGGAACTGTCCGGCGTCTACGCCGAACTTGAGGACCTGGCCGACGAGGATCTGAAGGCGGCTCCGTCAGGTAGCCCGGCTTGTCTGGAGGATCCGCAGCCGCTGGTGGGGGAGTTCGACGAGCACGCCAAGTTCGACAGCGCCACCCACCGGCGTGACGGACGGTTCGCGGTCCGGCTCGGGTTGGCCGAGGTGAAGAAGATCGGCGCCAAGGTCGCCGAACAGATCGTCACCGAACGCACCGAGCACGGCCCGTACGCCAGCATGGCCGACCTGGTCCGCCGCACCGGACTGACCGCGCCGCAGGTCGAGGCACTCGCCACGGCCGGCGCGTTCGACTGCTTCGGGCTTACCCGCAGGCAAGCGATCTGGGAAGCGGGACGGGCTGCCGAAGAACGACCCGGCCAGCTCGCCGGCGTCACCGCCGCCGGGCCGCCGCCGATGCTGCCCGGCATGACCGACGTCGAGATCGTCATGGCCGACCTGTGGGCCACTAGCATCACCACCGGCAAACATCCCATCGAAGAAGTCCGCCCGCAACTCGCCGCCGCCGGGATCCTGTCCGCCGAGCAACTACGCCAGGCCGAGGACGGAACCCGCGTCCGCGCCGCCGGGCAGGTCACCCACCGGCAACGCCCAGCGACCGCTGGGGTCACCTTCATGAACCTCGAAGACGAGACCGGGATGATCAACGTCGTCATCTCCGTCGGATGCTGGAACCGCTACGCCCGCATCGCCCGCGACTCCAACGCCCTCATCATCCGCGGCCGAGTCGAACGCGCCAAAGGCGTCGTCAACCTCGTCGCCGACCGCCTCGAACGGCTGTCGCTCGCATCGAAGACCTACTCACGCGACTTCCGATAGCCCAGCAATTTCCCTGAGGAACACAGTCAGGCGGGGCTCGGGAGGGGCAAGGCAACCAAGCCTCGAATTTGGCACGCCGCAACGTGGACTCTTTCGAATGGTCGGACCAGGGCCAGGCGGAGACCAGCTGCCGCCGGTCGCAACTCATAGCAATTGCCGTACCGGGTGCCCTGAGATGTTTCAAGCAAGCGGTGAAAGGCCGAATGATTCGGAAGGCTGCGGCGGATGACGGTACTGTAAGCGGTACGTTCGGATCACCATGGACGATCAGCCGTCAGCCGCTCGAAGACTCGGCC
>NZ_DASRXP010000367.1:0-9802 GCF_035687465.1 Kribbella sp. | reverse complement strand
CGCGAAGTACTTCGCGATCCTGCCGGCACTGTTCGCGGCCGCCTACCCGGGGCTGGACAAGCTGAACATCATGCAACTGCACTCCCCGCAGTCGGCGATCCTGTCCGCGGTCATCTTCAACGCGCTGGTGATCGTCGCACTCGTCCCACTCGCGCTCCGCGGTGTGCAGTACAAGCCGTCCTCGGCGTCGGCGATGCTGCGCCGCAACCTGCTGATATACGGCGTCGGTGGCCTGATCAGCCCCTTCATCGGCATCAAACTCATCGACCTGCTGGTCTCGCTCATCCCGGGCATCGGCTGAAGAGGGAATTGACAATGGCAAGCAATCGAAGAGGGACACTGGCCCAGTTCGGGGTGGCGATCCGGGCGATGGTCGTACTGACAGTGCTGCTCGGCATCATCTACCCGCTGTTCATGACCGGCGCCGGTCAGGCGCTGTTCCATGGCAACGCGAACGGCTCGATGGTCCAGGTGAACGGCAAGGAGGTGGGGTCCGATCTGATCGGTCAGGCCTACACCAAGCAGGCCGTCAAGGACGGCCAGCCCGAGGTCGACGCCGACGGCGAGCCAGTGATGGTCGCCGACCCGTTGTGGTTCCAGAGCCGGCCGTCCGCGGTCGACTACGACGCCGCCGGTAGCGCGGCTTCGCAGTACGGGCCGAACAACCCCGACCTGCTGGCGCTGATCGACGAGCGGCGCAAGGCCGTCGCGGACCTGGAAGGGGTCAACCCCTCGCAGGTCCCGCCGGACGCGGTGACCGCGAGCGGTAGTGGTCTGGACCCGCACATCAGCCCGGACTACGCCGCGCTGCAGGTCAACCGGGTCGCCCGCGAGCGCGGACTCGACGTCGGCAAGGTGGAACAGCTCGTCAAGGACAACACGAACGGGCGGACGCTGGGATTCCTCGGTGAGCCGACCGTCAACGTGGTGACCCTGAACGCCGACCTCGCCGCCCAGAGCTGATCACCGACGGACACGGACGGGGGTATGAGCAACCGCGGGCACCTGCGGATCTATCTCGGTGCCGCGCCGGGTGTCGGCAAGACCTACAAGATGCTCGGCGAAGGACAGCGGCGGGCTGAGCGCGGTACGGACGTGGTGGTCGGCTTCGTGGAGACTCACGGCCGGCCACACACGGGCGGCATGCTCGAAGGCCTGGAGGTGGTGCCACGGCGCATCCTCGACCATCGTGGTGCGAGTTTCACCGAGATGGACCTGGATGCACTGCTGGCACGCCGGCCCGAGGTCGCGCTGGTCGACGAGCTGGCCCACACGAACGTGCCGGGCAGCCGGAACGAGAAGCGCTGGCAGGACATCGACGAGCTGCTGACCGCGGGGATCAACGTGATCTCCACGGTGAACATCCAGCACCTCGAGTCGATCAACGACGTGGTCGAGAAGATCACCGGGGTTCCCCAGCGGGAGACGGTGCCGGACCGGGTGGTCCGGGCCGCCGACCAGATCGAGCTGGTCGACATGGCTCCCGAGGCGCTCCGCCGCCGAATGGCGCACGGCAACGTCTACGCAGCGGACAAGATCGACGCTGCCCTGGGCAACTATTTCCGGGTCGGCAACCTCTCCGCGCTCCGAGAGCTCGCGCTGCTCTGGCTGGCGGACCGGGTGGACGCCGGGCTGCAGCAGTACCGGTCCCAACATGACATCAACTCCACCTGGGAGGCACGCGAGCGAGTCGTCGTCGCAGTGACCGGCGGACCCGAGGGCGAGACCCTGATCCGGCGCGCGGCCCGGATCGCCGCCCGCTCCTCCGGCGGGGACCTGCTCGCAGTCCACATCACCCGCTCCGACGGATTGACCGGTGCGGATCCGTCCCGGCTCGCCCAGCAACGCCAGCTGGTCGAAAGCCTGGGTGGTACCTATCACCAGGTGGTCGGCGACGACGTACCGGCGGCCCTGCTGTCGTTCGCGCGGGCCGAGAACGCCACCCAGTTGGTGCTGGGAGGCAGCCGACGCTCGAGGTTGTCGGCTTTGCTCACCGGGCCGGGGATCGGGGCGACCTCGATCCGTGAGTCCGGTGACATCGACGTTCACATCGTCACGCATGGCGAGATGGGCCGCGGCCGGCTGCCCGGCCTGCGGGGGAGTCTTTCCCGGCGCCGCCAGATCGCGGGCTTCGTGCTGGCGGTCGTGCTGATCACGGCGTTGGCCGTGCTGCTCGGCCTCGGCGGCGACGCCCTGAACCTCACCAGCGACGTCCTGGTGTTCCTGCTCGCCGTCGTCGTGGTCGCCCTGGTCGGCGGCCTCTGGCCGGCATTGGTGACCGCGGTCGGCGGATCGCTGGTCCTGAACTACTTCTTCACCCCACCGATCCGGACCTTCAACATCTCGGAGCCCAACAACGCCCTGGCGCTGGGCATCTTCATCCTGGTCGCGGCGATGGTCAGTTCGGTGGTCGACCGGGCCGCCCGCCGTACCAGGCAGGCCGCGCGGGCAGCGGCCGAGTCCGAAACCCTGGCCACCTTGGCAGGCACGGTTCTTCGTGGCGAGACGGCGCTGCAGGCGTTGATGGAACGGGTCCGAGAGACCTTCGGGATGACCGGAGCCTGCCTGATGGAGCGGCTGGAGACCGACGAGCTCACCGAGACCTGGCGTCCGATCGCCGGCGCCGGTACGCCGACCTGCCGGCGACCCGAGGACGGCGACGCCGAGATCCCCGCCCGCGACGACCTCGTACTGGTCCTCCAAGGCCGAACTCTCGCGGCAGACGAGCGACGCCTGGTCGGTGCTTTCGCTGCCCACGCGGCAGCGCTGGTCGACCGATCGAGGCTGAGCGAGGCGGCCGCGGAGGCGAAACCGCTGGCCGAAGCGGACAAGCTCCGTACGGCGTTGCTCCGGGCCGTCGGCCACGATCTCAGGACTCCCTTGGCCTCCGCGAAGGCGTCGGTGACGAGCCTGCGGAGCTCTGATGTCGATCTGACCCCTGCCGAGCAGGACGAACTGCTGGCCAACGCCGATGAATCCTTGGACCGGCTGGCCCGGCTGGTGGACAACCTGCTGGACCTCAGCCGCCTGGAGGCCGGCGTTCTGCCGGTGTTCACCCGGCCGATGGCGCTCGACGAGATCATGCCCGGCGTGATGGCCGAACTGGGCGATGACAACAGCTTGGTGACTGTGGACATCCCGCACACCCTTCCCCTGGTCGACGCGGATCCCGCGCTGCTCGAGCGCGTGATCGTGAACCTGCTGGCGAACGCGATCCGCTACTCGCCGCCGGGCCGGCCGCCGCTGGTGACGGCCAGTTCCCTCGGCGACTCGGTCGAGGTACGGGTCGTCGATCGCGGTCCGGGGATCCCGCGGGCCGACCGCACTCGGATGTTCGCGCCGTTCCAGCGGCTGGGGGACACCGACAACACGGTCGGCGTCGGTCTGGGGCTGGCCCTCGCGCGGGGACTGGCCGAGGCGATGCACGGCACCGTGCAGCCGGAGGACACCCCCGGGGGTGGTCTGACGATGGTCGTGGCGATGCCGGTGGCACCGGCCAGGGCGGACGACGTACCGGTGCCGGGCAGTCGCGAGCGATCCGAGCCGGAGATGGAGGAGCAGGGATGACCAGGGTGCTCGTGGTCGACGACGAACCACAGATCGTCCGGGCGCTGCAGATCAACCTCAAGGCCAGGTCCTACGAAGTCCACACAGCAGCCACCGGTACTGCGGCGCTGTCGGTGGCGGCGCAGTACCCGCCCGACCTGGTGATCCTCGACCTCGGGCTGCCGGACCTCGACGGCGTCGACGTGATCCGCGGACTGCGTGGCTGGACCGAGGCGCCGGTCCTGGTCCTGTCGGGACGGACCGACAGCTCGGACAAGGTGGAGGCGCTCGACGCCGGCGCCGACGACTACATGACCAAGCCGTTCGGGATCGACGAGTTGCTCGCCCGGCTGCGCGCAGTACTGCGGCGAAGCAATCTGATTCCTGACGAGCCGGTGGTCACCTTCGGTCGCACGCAGGTCGACCTGTCCGCCAAGCGGGTGGTCCTGGAGGGCGGTGGGGACGTCCGTCTCACCCCGACCGAGTGGCATCTGCTGGAGGTCCTGGTCCGCCATCCCGGCAAGTTGATGTCCCAGCACCAGTTGCTCACCGAGGTGTGGGGACCCGGCTACGAAACCGCCAGCGGGAATCTCCGCTTCTACATGGGACAGCTTCGGCGAAAGCTGGAAGCCGACCCGGCCCGGCCGGTGCACCTGCTGACCGAACCAGGGATGGGCTATCGCTTCGAACCGTGAGGTTTCTCGTACCAGATCTAGTGAGGAAGTTGGTGTGGCCATGAGTGTGGTGGACAACGCCGTGTACGTCGACGGGCACCGTGCTTGTGAGCCGGAGTCGTTGGAGGACACCTACGAACTGCTGCGGGACCGGCACGGGATGGGGTGGATCGGTCTCTATCGGCCAGACGCGCTGGAGGTGCAGTCGGTCGCCAAGGAGTTCGGCATCCACCGGCTGGCCGTCGACGACACCATCTCCGCCCATCAGCGGCCGAAGCTCGAGCGCTACCGGGAGGTCCTGTTCACCGTACTGCGGACGGCTCGCTACCTGGACGACCTCGAGAAGGTCGAGTACGGCGAGCTGCATGTCTTCACCGGCAAGGATTTCGTCGTCACGGTCAGGCACGCCGAGTCGCCCGACCTGGCCGCGGTACGGCGTCGGCTGGAAGGCGCACCGGAGTTGCTGAAGCTCGGGCCGGAGGCCGTGCTGTACGCGATCTTCGACCAGGTCGTCGACGAGTTCCTGCCGGTGGTGGACGGGCTGCAGACGGACATCGACGAGATCGAGGACCAGGTCTTCAGCGGCGATCCCGAGGTGTCGCGGCGGATCTACGAGCTGCTCCGCGAGGTGGTGAAGTTCGAGCGGGCCACCCAGCCGCTACCCGTGATGATCGCCGATCTGCGGGCCGGCTTCGACAAGTACGACGTCGATCCGGAGCTGCAGCGCTATCTGCGCGACGTCGGCGATCATGTGGAGCGCGTCTGCGACCGGGTCGCCGGGTTCCGGGTGCTGCTGGTGAACATCATCGGGATCAGCGCGACCCTGGTCGGCCAGCGCCAGAACGAGGAGACGCGACGGCTGTCGGAGCTCAGCCTGCGGCAGAACGAGGAGGTCAAGCGGATCTCGTCGTGGGCGGCGATCCTGTTCGCCCCGACCTTCGTCGGCACGGTCTACGGGATGAACTTCACCCAGATGCCCGAACTCGACTGGACCCTCGGCTACCCGTTCGCGCTGGTGCTGATGTTCCTCACCGGCTTCGCCCTCTACCTGATCTTCAAGAAGCGCGGCTGGCTCTAGCTCCGGCTGATGGACACGAGGGTGGGGGCGGTGTCCATCGACGGTTCGTCGTCGGGGATCCGGAAGCGGAATCTGCAGACGATCGCGTCGGTGTCCCGGCGCAGCGCGTGGGCCAGCATCGCGCCGCGCTGGTTCTGCAGGATGCGTTGCCAGATGTGCTCGGGCTCGATCTCGGGGATCAGCACGAAGACGGTGGCGATCTCGGTCTGCCGGACGTAGCGGACGATCGGGTCCGTCAGTCGGCGGCGTTCGTCGTACAGGGCGACCAGCGGGATCTCCGGCTGCCACCGCTGCCAGTCGTCGAGCAACCGGGTGAAGTTCTTGACGTCGTCGGGGTCGCTCGTGTTGACCGCATGGACCGCGACCACGTCGTGCCCGAGTCCGCGGGCCACCGACAGGGCCTCCCGGGTGAGCTTGCTGACGCCCTGCACCGGTACGACGACTCGCGACCGGCGGGGCTCCGGCTTGGTCGGGATCCGGCCGAGCTCGAGCCGGGCACCGATCCGGCGGTAGTTGCGGCTGACCGATTCCATCAGCAGGACCAGGGCCGGCAGCGCGACCGCGATCAACCAGGCGCCGGCGGTGAACTTGGTCACGGTGACGACGACTGCGGCCACGCCGGTCAGGATCGCGCCGACACCGTTCAGGGCCAGCTTGGCCCGCCAGCCGTCCGGGCGGGTGTGCCACCAGTGCCGGACCATGCCCGCCTGGGAGAGCGTGAAGCCCACGAAGACACCGATCGCGAACAGCGGTACGAGGGTGTTCATGTCGCCTCGGGCGCCGATCAGCAGCAACGCGGAGACGAGTGCCAGGAAGCCGATGCCATAGCGGTAGACCTGCCGTTGCCCACGCAGTTTGAGGATGTGCGGCAGGAAGTGGTCCTTGGCCAGCAGCTGGGAGAGCACCGGGAGCCCACCGAACGACGTGTTGGCGGCGAGCGCCAAGAGGATCACGGTGGAGGCCTGGACGACGTAGTACCCGAATCCATGGCCGAGTGAGGCCTCGGTGAGTTGGGAGAGCACCGTGACGCCCTCCACCGGCCTGATCTCGAATCGCTTGATCAGCACGGCGAGACCGATCAGCATCACGGCAAGCAGGACACCAAGGGTGAGCTCGGCACGCTGTGCCCGGACCACTCGCGGCTTGCGGAACGCCGGTACCGCGTTGGCGATAGCCTCGACGCCGGTCAGGGCAGCACAACCGTTCGCGAAGGCCTTCAGCAGCAGCAGGACGCCGATCGTGTGAACCTGACCGGCCTGCTCCGCGTTCCCAGTGGCGACAGCCGCCGGTCCTTCGCGGAGCAGACCGGCCAGAATCACGGTCAGGATGGCGATCACGAAGATCGCCGTGGGCACGATGAACATCCGCGCGCCGGTGGCGACGCCGCGCAGGTTCACCGTGGTGACGAGGAGCAGCACGCCGAGCGCGAGCCAGACGCGGTACGCATGAAGACCCGGCACAGCTGAGGTCAGCGCGGCGACACCGGCCGCCACCGATACCGCCACATTGAGGATGTAGTCGATCACCAGTGAGGCCCCGGCGACCAGGCTCGCCCGCCGGCCGAGATACGCCTTCGAGACGCCGTACGCACCGCCGCCGTTGGGGAAGGCGGCGATCACCTGGCGATACGACAGCACCAGGACGAGCAGCAGTACGGCGATCGCGATCGTCACGGGAAGCGTCAGCCCGATGGCCGTCGCGCCGCCGAGTGCCAGCACGAGCACGATCGCCTCGGGACCATAGGCAACCGACGCCATCGCGTCCAGGGACAGTGCAGCCAGACCACCGAATACGCCGAGCCTGTGCCGATCGTCCGAGGTGACTGTCACCCGCCCACTCTCCGCCCCGGTGGAGGTTTCGGCACCGCCCCCTCACGGACTCCTCACACGGCAGTCACCAAGACCAACACCCGTCTCACACACAGGGCCCCGAAGGTGGCATCCCGTTCGATATGGACGGCACACCGGTGACTTCGTACACTGCCCGGGCGGTCATCGGGTTCGACGAAGCGGGAGTTCGCCATGGTGCGCAGGACCGGCAAGTCGTCGTACCCCGTTGCTCAGGTCGACCGACGGCGCCGGGCGGTTGTTCTCGCCGCCATCGGCGCAGTGCTGGCGGCTCTCGTGGTCGGCGGTGGGATGGGATACGCGATGGGACATCCCAGCGCCGGCGAGTCAGGACTCGCCGAGGCCGAGGCGTCGGAGGCGGCCCGCGATCGCAGCCAGGTCGGCGAACTGACGGCGCTGGCCCGGACAACGCGGGATCGCATCGACCCGGTGCTGGCGGGCCTCGTCGCGGCCGCCGGGTCCAAGACCTCCGCGTCCGCCGCGACCGTCGACGGATGGCGACGGACGATGACGGCGAGCGCGGAGCCCTTCGCGGAGCCGCCGTCGGGTACGACGGCAACAAACGTCGCGCGCGGCGGTTTGCGGGCGGCGGTGGAATCTGCCGCCACCGCCGTCGAGACGTACGCTCGCACGCTCGCCGTTCCCGCGGCTCAACGCCAGCCGCTGCTGGACGTCGCGAAGCAGCAGGCTGTGAACGCGGCAACCACCTGGTCGGTGGCCGCGACCCAGCTTGACCAGATCAATATCGATGCCGGGTACGGCCACCAGCATGTCTACCTCGCCGGCAATGCTTCAGGGGCGATGACCGCGGACAAGGCCCCCGAGGGCGGCAAGTAGAGGGCCAATGGCAAGGACGACGGCCAGCGTGGCGTAGCCGGAGCCGAGCGTTGCCATGGTGGCGACGCCCGCAACCAGGAGTGGGCCGCCGGCGTCGCCGAGTTCGCGACCGAGTTCGGCGGTGCCCATGGTCTGGCCGAGTCGGGCCTGGGGGGTGGAGGCTGCCAGGGCGGCGAAGCCCAGGGGAGTGATCAGGCCGGTCCCGATGCCTATCAGGATCGCGGCTAGCAGGACACCCGCGATCCCGGGCAATGTGGCGCAGCCGAGGCCGGTTGCTGCGAGCAACAAGCCGAGGGTGACGCCGGTTCGGGTGGTGATGCGTCCGGCGTCCAGCGCGCGGCCGGCGCGGGGCTGGACCAGGGCGGCGGTGGCTGCCAGGACGGACACAGCGGCACCGGTGGCGATCGTGCCCAGACCTGCCGCTGCGCCGGTCACCGGGAGGAAGCCGACGCCGACGGACAGGGCTGCTGTCGCTCCGGCCAGGGCTGCCGTCGGTCGCAGGAACGCCGGATCAGCGACTCGGCGGGCGAGGTCGATCACGGTCTGGCGGGTACGCGGTAGCGGCGGCACGGCCGGTACTGCGAGCAGCGCCCAACCGGCCACCGCGACACCGAGGACAGTCATCACCGCGAACAACAGCCGGAACCCACCAAGCCAGACCAGAGCACCGCCGAGCAGCGGACCGAGGGTGTAGCCGATGCTCTTGTAGAAGCCATAACTTCCAAAGGCTCGGCCGTGTTTGGCCGCAGGGTTGAGCCTGGCCACCAAGGCGGATGCCGATGGAGAGAACGCTGACGCCGCGGCGCCCTGACCGAGCCGCGCTGCCCAGAGCCAACCGGGGCTGTCGGCAACGACGTACAGGCCGGAGGCGAGAGCGAAGCCGAGCAGGCCGGCGAGCAGCACCGGCCTGGCTCCGATCCGGTCGGCGATGGTGCCGAACACCGGCTTCAGCAGTACTTCGGCGCCGTCGTACAAGGCGAGCAGGAGCCCGAGGGTAAGCAGCGACTTCACCGCGTCCTCGGAGTACCCGCCGAGGTTGGCTGCGACAGAGTGCGCCCCGAACGCTGTGGTGAAGCCGGCCGCATAGAGAGGCCACATCCGCCGGTCAGGTGCCACTAGCTGGGGTTCTCGTGCAACGCGCGGAACACCCGCTCGGCGTAGTCCTCACACGCGGCCACGCACTCCTTGAGGCGTGCCGTCGCCTCAGCCGCCTCCGGGGTCCCGAAAACGTCCCGAGCTGTCAGGTCACGATGCCAGCGGCGCAACCGCTCCACGCTCTGCTCTTCCTCCTCGAGCTCGGCCAGGGTGAGCTTCTTGATCCGGATCTCCTTGGCCAGCTCGGCCTCGAACTTGCCGCAGTCGGACAAGAACTCGATCCAGTCGTCCCGCCGCGCCGCGTTGAAGAGCCCCTCGAGCCGTTCGGCATCGGCCGTACTACGCCCCGCTGCCGCCAGAATCGTCGCTTCACCGTCAGCCCGTCCGACCAGTTCGACAACTCGGTCAACCGCAACGGTGAAGGCGGGCAGCGCGGGCACAGCCCACACGCCTTGCCCCAGTGATAGGGCACCGGCCTTGCGCAGTTCCCGCCACACTGCCACCCGATGGCGCGACGGCTCAGCCGGTATCCGGATCACCAGGACCAACCACGGCGCGCGGTTCGCAGTCACATCCAACAATGTATCACGCGTTACATTGGGATCGAGCGGACCAGCTACCAGGCAGGGTGGACCTCATGACATCGGACCTATGGACGGCGGTGTTCCTCGTGGTCGCTTCGTTCGGTACCGCGGTGCTGTCGGCTGTGGCGGGCTTCGGGGGCG
>NZ_DASRXP010000366.1:0-7372 GCF_035687465.1 Kribbella sp. | reverse complement strand
GTCGCATGCGGAGCGGATCCAGTCCGAGGTTGATCTGCTCCGGTTGGGGCAGCATTTCGCTGATCTGCACCCTGGCCGGGCCCGGTACTGTCCCGACGGGTTGTCCGCTGCCGACCTCGATCCGCGGCGGCTCCCGGGCCGCGAACGTGTGGTGGTGTACGGCGGTCCGGGGTGTCCGGGGGTGGCGGAGTTCGCGGCGCTGGAGTTTGGTGCGGTGATCGGCCGTTCCCCCGAGGCCGGTGCGGCGTTCCTTGGTCAGGCTCTGGCGTTGCGTCACCGGTTGCCGCGGATCTGGGCGCGGGTGGAGTCTGGTCAGGTCGAGGCGTGGCGGGCCTGCCAGGTGGCCGACGCGTGCCTGCCGCTGTCGTTGGCTGCGGCCACGATCGTGGATCGCAGGGTCTGTGGCCTGATCAACTCGATCACTCCGCAGCGTCTCGCGAACATCGTGAAGGCGGCCCTGTGGGAGGCCGACCCGGAAACCGCGAAGAAGCAGGCCGAGGCGAAGGCCCGTGAACGCGGTGTCTGGGCCGGGCGTACCGACAATCACGGCACCACCACGCTGTTCGTGTGCGCGGCCACTGGCGATGTGATCCGGTTCAAGGCCACCCTGCGCCAGATCGCCGACGCGCTGGCCGCGATCGGCGACACCGGCACCCTCGATCAGCGCCAGGCCCGAGCCCTCGGCATCATCTCCGACACCGCCCTCACCCACGAACTCCTCAAAATCACCGCCCACCTGATCAACACCCCCACCACCACCCCTGGCGACCAGGCCCCCGACCCCACCACCCCAGCGGACCGGGACCCAGCGTCCACCACCCCGGCGGACCGGGACCCAGCGCCCACCACCCCGGCGGATCGGGACCCAGCGCCCACCACCCCGGCCGCCGCTCCCGCCACCGCCGCTCCCGCCACCGCCGCTCCCGCCACCGCCGCTCCCGCCACCGCCGCGCCTGCCCCGGCCGCGCCTCATGGCGCTGCGGCTGACTGCTGGCGCGCGGACCCCGAGCAGGCAGCGCGTCCGACACAGTCCGACCCGGCGCCAGAGCCCGAACAAGCAGAGACTCCGGGCCGCCCTGCGCCTGACGCTGAACCTGCCGCCACGCCGGTCACTGGCGCCGAGGCAGCGACGGTGCCCGCTCCCGCGGCTGGATCTAAGACGGCGAACGTGGGCTCCGCTGGCGCTCAGCCTGAACCCGAGCCCGGCACCGAGCCTGAACCCGAGCCCGGCACCGAGCCTGGACCCGAGCCCGGCACCGAGCCTGAACCCGTGCAGGGCCCAGAGGCTGGACCTGAGCGGAGCGCTGAGGCTGGACCGAGCGCCGCAGACGTCAGAGCTGACGATCAGACTGGCGATCGCGGGGCCATCTGGTCCGCGGACGCCCGGTGCGCCGGTGACTGGTTCGTGGGCGAAGAGCCCGGCGTCGACGACGACGCCGACCGGGACCCGCCCCACCCCAGCGACCCGGCCTCGGACGACGCCTTCACCCCCACCACACCCGCCGACTGCCACAACAACCCCACCCACCCCGCCGACCCCGCCGAACCACCCCCGCCCGAACCACCCGACACCAGCCAGCCACCCGCCGATCCGAGCGATCCGAGCGATCCGGGCGGTGCGGGTGGTTCGGGTGCACCGGGCACCTCCGGCGACCTGGGCGGGCCAGATTCACTGGGCACTCCCGGCGATCCCCGCGATCCGGGTGCACCGAGCACTCCTGACGATCCCGGCAGTGCGGCCGATCCGGGCAGTGCGGCCGATCCGGGCAGTTCGGCCGATCCGGGCGGTTCGAGGGATCCGGGGGATCGGGACGGGTCGGCCGGTGGGGTTGATCCGGGGATGGATGCTGTTGCGTTGCGGGAGTTGGCGGGGCGGATCGCGGCGATCAAACGGTCCGCCTACCGCAGCGGGATCGGCGCCACCGGCCGCAAAGCCGCCCGCTCCACGCTGTACCTGCACATCACCGACCAGACCCTGCTCGATGGCGGCGGTATTGCCCGGGTTGAGCAGTTCGGGCCGGTGTATGCCGGCCAGCTCAGCGAACTCCTCGGCCACGACCAGGTCACCATCCAGCCCGTCATCGACCTCAACCACGCCATCGCCGTCGACGCCTACGAAATCCCGCGCCGGATCCGCGAACGCGTCAAGCTCACCTACCCGTTCGAACAGTTCCCCTACGGCACCCGCGAAACCACCAACAGCACCGATCTGGACCACATCAAGCCCTACCGGCCCAACGGCCCACCCGACCAGACCAGCACCGACAACCTCGTGCCCCTGGCCCGCCGCAACCACCGCGCGAAACCGCAAGGCGGCTGGACCGTCACGCGCCTCAACGACAGCGCCCTCGAATGGACCACCCCCCACGGCTACAAATTCCGCGTCGACCACACCGGCACCCACCCCATCACCAACCACAACAACCACCCCGACGACCACGACAACCACGACCACCACGACCACCACGACCACCACGACGACGATGGCTAGTGACAGGAAGGCCCGGCTCGCGCCCGACGACGACCGCTCGATGCTCCCTCGCCCAGTCGCTCGGTGCTCTCGCCGGTTGCTCGGCGCGGCTCGCGGGTCGCCGGGTGCTCCTCGCCGGTCGCTCGGGGCGGCTCGCCAGTCGCTCGGGTCTCCCCGCCACTCGCTCGCGGTGGCTCGACAGTCGCCTGGTGCTCGTCGCCGGTTGCTCGGGGTGGCTAACCGGTCGCCTGGTGCTACTCGCCGGCGGTTCCGTCGATGCTTTCGCGGAGGAGGTCGAGGTGGCCTGCGTGGCGGCTTGTTTCCTCGATCAGGTGGGTGAGGGCGTAGCGGAGGTTGAAGGTCATGTCCTCGCCCTGGGCGATGTCCTCGAGGGCAGCGCCGGCGACGATCTGGCGGGAGCGGGCGCACTCGGCGCGGTAGGCGGCGACGATCGCGGCCAGAGTGTCGTCTGGCGACAGCGGGAAGTTGCCGTGTGGATCGTCCTCGGTCCACGGCCACTCGGTGTCAGAGCCGGCGAAGTCGATGGCGAACCAGAAGCGCTCGATCGCGGTCAGGTGTTTGACCAGACCCGCGGGAGTCAGCTCGGAGGCGGGAACCGGTCGGCTGAAGGCCTGCTCATCGGTGAGTCCGGCCACCTTGTGCACCACGGTATCCCGCAGAAAATCCAGCATCCCGGTCAAGGTCGCCCGCTCGTCCCCGTCTTCGGGCGGACGTACACGTTCTACGGCCGAGACTTGGTCAGCAGGCATGCCGGCCAGACTAATTGCTGGGCCTAGCCCCGTCTCCCCCCGAACGAATCTGCGCAGATCCTCACGGAACGCTGTGTGGAGGCCACCAAAGGTATGAGAGTGGCGTCAGAGTTCATCGAGAAACATTGAATTTGCGGGGCTTGAGGAGGTGAATGGGATTGTGACTGTGTATCGGAGCCGGGTGATGCTGGCGGCGGTGGGCGGGCCGTTGGTGGTTTGCGCGGGGCTGATTCCGTTCCGGGACAGCTTCGACAATGCGAATGCGGCGCTGGTGCTCGTACTGGTGATCGTGGCGGTGGCGTCGGCGGGGATCAGGCCGGCCGGAGTGGTTGCCGCGCTGTCGAGTGCGGTGTGGTTCGACTTCTTCCTGACCGTTCCGTACAACCGGCTCACGATCAACGACCGGAACGACATCGAGACGACCGTTCTGCTGCTCGTGATCGGGGTGGCCGTGACGGAGCTCGCGATCTGGGGCCGGCGGCAACAAGCCCGGGCCAGCCGGCAGAAGGGTTACCTGGACGGCGTACTGACCGTCTCCGGTTCAGCGGCAGAAGGTGGATCCACCGAGGACCTGATCGATCAGGTCAGTGCGGAGCTGGTCGCGGTACTGCGGATCGACGACAGCAAGTTCGTTGCCGGGGACAAGGGAACGCAGCGCCCACGCCTCAATCACGACGGCTCGGTGACGTTGGCCGGCCATCCGCTCAAACCCGAGCGGGACGGGCTGCCGACGAATTCCGAGATCGAGTTGCTGGTGCAGCATGCCGGGATCGCCAAGGGCAGGTTCCTGCTCACCGCGGCGACCCGGATCGCCCGGCCCGACCTCGAACAGCGCTTGGTCGCCGTCGCCCTGGCGGACCAGGTCGGCGCGGCCCTCGCCTCACGGGAAGCCCCACTGTCGTAACTCCGAACTGGCCTGCGGGACGAACTACATCCTGGGTGGCCACCGGCGCGGCGTCGTACTTGCCCATACAGGTACGACGCCGATCCGTGTCAATGCCGAAATCGGTGCCAAAACAGGGATCCGGTTGGGTTGTGCAACCTGTTGTGGGGAGTGGGATTCCGGTTTGGGAACAGGTGGTTTGTCCTCAGGTGTTGTTAAGGGTGGCCCCGTAGTATCTCCGTACGACCCACAGCGGGTCGACTGGGTCATCAGGAGGATGGCATGCAGAGCAGTAACCCGGTCCTGAACCGGTCGAGTGCGTTTGCGCCTGGCCAAGGCCAGGCCTATCCCGGGGCCGCTCCGTACGGTCAGCCGGGTCCTTACGGTCAGCCCGGCCAGTACGGCGGGCCTGGTATGCCGCCGCAGCAGTACCAAGGGGCACCGGCGGACAGCCGCCCCATGACATTGGACGACGTGATCGTCAA
Organism: Kribbella sp.; assembly: GCF_035687465.1. Classification (NCBI taxonomy): domain Bacteria; kingdom Bacillati; phylum Actinomycetota; class Actinomycetes; order Propionibacteriales; family Kribbellaceae; genus Kribbella; species Kribbella sp. The sequence goes on along the minus strand of NZ_DASRXP010000366.1, from coordinate 2,764 downwards.
GACCAGCCTGACGCTGGGTGTGGTCGTCGTGGCCGCTGCCCTCGCCTGGTGGCGGACGCCGGACAACCTGGTGACGCCGGTCTTCCTGGCGGGCGCCCTGGTTGCGTTCGCGCTGGCCATGGTGCTGTCGTTCTCGCGGCGGATCAACCCGGCGCTGGTGATGGTGTACGCCGCGGCCGAGGGTGTGTTCCTCGGAATCGGCAGCAAGTTCATCGCCAACTGGGTCGGCGACTCCGGCATCGTCGTCCAGGCGGTCCTGGCCACGCTGGTGACAGCTGGTCTGACGCTGGCGACCTACAAGTACTTCAACATCAAGGTGACGGCGAAGTTCACCCGGATGGTGATGATCGCGACGATGGGCTTCGCGGGCGTGCTGGTGATCAACCTGCTGCTGAGCCTGTTCGGTATCGGCACCGGCATCTCCGGCATGGGCCCGATGGGTCTGCTGTTCGCCGCGCTCGGCGCCGGCCTGGCGGTGTTCAACCTGATCCTCGACTTCGACATGATCGAGCAGGGTGTCCGCCACGGCGCCCCGCAGAACGAGGCCTGGCGGGCCGCGTTCGGCCTGACCGTCACGCTGGTCTGGCTGTACTGGAACCTGCTGCGGATCCTCGCGATCCTTCGCGGTGGCGACTAGCAGTAGCTAGCTAGCTCGAGAGGCCCGGCTCTTTCAGGTGGAGGAGCCGGGCCTTCGCTGTGCCCGGAACCTGACGGGGGCTTTGCCAGAGACACAGAACGAGCCTGCCCCTCCACCTGAAAGGGCAGGCCCGCTGCGAAAATCTTCTCCTGTTCGGCTCGTCAGCCCATTCGCCGTTGCCCTTTGACCAGGTCGTATTCGTGCACGATGGCTGTGGCGTGCCCGTGAGCGAGGGCGTACTCGCTGGAAAGCCATCTCACCCTGTCGTCAAAGCGCAGGAACGACGGTCCGTCGTTCATCAACCTGAACCACTCGGCCATCTCGCGTCCAGTGCACCTGGGCACCTTCTCCACCAGACGTTGGTGCGTCTCTTCGGAGTGGTTCAAGCCCATGCTCGCCTCCCGTTATCGGGGTAATGCGTAGTTATCGACTGTGCACCAGTCGCCGCCCGCAGGCAAGAGTTTCTTGATGAAAGTCGCCGCTCAGCGGACGCACTATTTCCCAACAGGTACTGCGTCCCCGGTGTCCGCGACCTGGTCCGAAGGTTCCTCGACCCGCTCCACGTCGGCCTCCGGGTGCCGGCGGCGATGCCGCAGTTGCGCCCACCGTCCGCTGGGTCCGCGATCGTGGCCGGCCACCTTCGCCGCGGCGACCTCCGTACCGGCTGTCTTCGCGGCGGCGACCGCGGCCTCCGCGATCGGCAGCACGGCCTCGCCCCGGAACGACTCCGGGTGGACGAAGGACTCGGGGCCGACCCCGACGGCGGCTGCGACCGACGGCAGCAGCGCGGCCGAAGCAGCGGCGTACCCAGTTACGGACGGGTGGAAGTTGTCCGGGCCCCACATCGACGGGTTCGTCCGGAAGGCTTCGCTGAGCAGCGACCCCATCGAGACGGTCCGGCCGCCGGCCTCGACCACCGTGATGGTCTGGGCGGCCGCCAGGCGGCGGCTCCAGGACCGGGCGATCTGGCGCAGCGGCGGCATGATCGGCCGGACCACACCCAGGTCCGGGCAGGTGCCGACGACGACCTCGCAGTTCGCGGCGCGTAGCCGGCGGACGGCGCTGTCGAGCAGGCGCACGGCCTGTGACGGCGGCACCTGGGACTTCACGTCGTTGACGCCGATCAGGATCACGGCCACATGTGGACCGGCGAGCAGGGCGTTGTCGACCTGGCCGGCCAGGTCGACGGATTTCGCCCCGGTCCTGGACACGTCGACCAGCCGGACCGGACGCTTCGCCAACTCGGCCAGACCGCCGGCCAGCAGGACGCCGGGGGTCTCGTCGGGCGAACTCGTGCCGTATCCGGCCGCGCTGGAGTCACCGATCATCGCGAACGTGATCGGACGACCTGGATAGCGGCCATACAGGCCGTCGCCCTTGGCCGGGTGAGCCTTCGCCGGACCGATCACCCGCTTGGCATACTCCGCCTCAGCGGTCAGTACGCCGTACAGGGTGGCACCGATCAGTCCGAGTCCCCCGCCTCCGAAGGCTGCGGCCTGGGCCAGTTTCTTGGCGGCCCGGGCATTCATCATGTTTCCAGGATTACACGCGGTAGTGGCAACACAAGTGAAATAGGGCCCACGACACTCCCAGTCGCCGTTGTCCCATACAGTGAGATCCGTGCGCTACGTGAACTCACTCCTGGACCTGGTCGGCAACACCCCGCTGGTGCGGCTGAACGCGACCACTGACGGTGCCAAGCCGCTGGTGCTCGCCAAGGTCGAGTACTTCAACCCCGGCGGCTCGGTGAAGGACCGGATCGCGGTCCGGATGATCGAGGCCGCGGAGGCCTCCGGCGAGCTCAAGCCCGGCGGCACGATCGTCGAGCCCACCTCCGGCAACACCGGGGTGGGACTGGCGATGGTTGCCCAGGCGAAGGGCTACAAGTGCGTGTTCGTCTGCCCGGACAAGGTCAGCGAGGACAAACGCAACGTGCTCAAGGCGTACGGCGCCGAGGTGGTCGTCTGCCCGACCGCGGTCGCGCCGGAGCACCCGGACTCGTACTACAACGTCTCCGACCGCCTGGTCCGTGAGATCGAGGGTGCCTGGAAGCCGAATCAGTACGCCAACGTGAACAACCCGATCTCGCACTACGAAACGACCGGCCCCGAGCTCTGGGAACAGACC
>NZ_DASRXP010000365.1:0-19999 GCF_035687465.1 Kribbella sp. | reverse complement strand
GGGCGTCACCGGCTCCGGCAATCTCTTCGACCTCGACGCCTTCACTCTCGCCACGAGTGGCAGTGGGTCGGTCACGGCCGAGGGGGAGGCGTTCACCTCGCAGTTCGGAGTACAGACGGCACCGCATGGCGGCGCCAGCGGCGGCCAGACGGTCGGCTATATCGACAACGGCGACTGGGCAGGCTACTCCTCCGTCAGCACAGCCGGTGCCAAGTCGTTCAGCGCCAGGGTGTCTTCGGGCGGACCGGGAGGCACCCTCCAGGTGCGTTCCGGCTCGGCCACCGGCACCTTGCTGGGCTCCGTGGCGGTCCCGTCCACCGGTAGCTGGGACACCTTCCAGACCGTCTCGACCACACTGACCGGCTCGGCGAGCGGCTCGGTGTTCCTGGTGTTCACAGGTGGCGCCGGCAGCTTGTTCGACGTCGACAACTTCACCATCTCCTCCTGATTCCTCCTGACCCGCTCCCCGTGAGGACAAGATCATGAAAGCTCTGACTCGCATTGGTTCGTTGATGGCCGCGGCTGTCGTCGCGGTCGTCGGAATCTCCACCCAGCAGGCGGCACCAGCGCCTGCCGCCGACCCGTACCAGGTCCTGGTGTTCAGCAAGACAGCCGGCTTCCGGCACGACTCCATCCCCACCGGCATCCAGACGATCCGGGACCTGGGCACAGCCAACGGATTCACCGTGACGGCCACTGAGGACAGCAACGTCTTCACCACGTCCCAGCTCGCCAACTACAAGGCCGTCGTGTTCCTCAGCACGACAGGCGACGTACTGAACGCCTCGCAGCAAACGGCGTTCGAGTCGTACATCAACGGTGGCGGTGGGTATGTCGGGGTCCACGCCGCTGCCGACACGGAGTACAGCTGGCCGTACTACGGCCAGTTGGTCGGCGCGTGGTTCAACAGCCACCCCGCGATCCAGCAGGTGACCGCCAGGGTGGAGGACCGCAACCATCCGTCGACAGCCCACCTCGGCACGACATGGGTCCGGACGGACGAGTTGTACAACTACTCCACCAACCCCCGGCCGAACGTGCGCGTGCTGATCAACCTCGACGAATCCACCTACTCCGGTGGGAACATGGGCGACCACCCGATCGCCTGGTACCACGCGCAAGGCTCCGGCCGCTCCTTCTACACCGGATTCGGGCACACCATCCAGTCGTACTCCGAGCAGGCGTTCCGGCAGCACCTTCTCGGCGGCATCCAGTACGCCGCGGGTGCCGGGTCGACGCCGCCGGTCACCCAGATCGAGGGAGAAGCGTTCAGCTCGCAGTCGGGCGTCCAGGTTGCCCCTCACGGCGGAGCCAGTGGTGGTCGCACGCTCGGGTACATCGACAACGGAGACTGGGCGGGCTACTCCCAGGTCAGCACGGCCGGCCGCACCAGCTTCAGCGCCCGGATCTCCTCGGGCGGCGCGGGTGGCACGCTCCGGATCCGCTCGGGCTCCGCGACCGGCACGGTACTCGGGACAGTCGCCGTACCGGTGACTGGTGGCTGGGACAACTTCCAGACCATCTCGGCCACGCTCACCGCGTCAGGCAGCGGCCCGCTCTTCCTCACCTTCAGTGGTGGATCGGGCTCGTTGTTCGACGTCGATTCCTTCACCCTGCAGTAGTCACGCGCTGAGCAGGAGGTAGCCGGAGATGACCGCTCCGGCTACCGCTCCGCCGTAGCAGAACAGGATGATCACGACGCTGAACCTCTTGAGCTGCAGGCCGTCGTAGAGGGTGTACCGGAACCGATGCGCCCAGTGGAACAACGCCAGGACGCAGAGTCCGAACAGGATCAGCTTGGTGATGGGATTCCGCAGTACCGCGAGCAGGTGCGCGTGGTCGGGCGGCGTGATCCAGTCCAACGGGAACGCGACGCCGAACAGGAACAGGAGGATCGGGACCATCAGGGCGGCAACCATTCCACCTGCGCTGAAGAGCAGCCAGAGGAACGGTTCGGGTGATCGTCGGGTCGTCACAGCAGGATCACCCAGGCGATGACTGCCGACAGCACCAACCAGAGCAGGTAGTGCGCTGCCGCGATCAGGCGAGGCTGGACGCGGCGGCCCCGCAACTGCACCACGATGGCCTTCGGCGCCAGACCGAACCAGGTCACCGCGTGCAGGAGCACGAAGCCGAGAGCGATCAGGTTGATCGCGACCACCCACCAGTGCCCACTCCGGTCCAGGAACCGCTCGTACTCCGTGGGCCCGCTGCTGACGGCGTTGATCAACAGCAGCAGGTACACGACGAACCAGGCGACGAACACGCTACTGAGTTCGCGGAGCACGAACACGAAGTACGAGCGTCGCTCCAGCCACCAGAGGAGGGGGACCGGCCGGTGGTACAGGCTCATCGCGAACCGCGTCGTGCGCCTCGGGGCAACAGCAGATCCTTGACTGCCTGGGTGGCCGCGGTGAGCTTGTAGCGCTGGATCGCGGCGGCCGGGTCGACATCCTTGGGGCAGGCGGCGCTGCACTCGCCGACGAACGTGCAGGCCCAGATCCCTTCGGGAGACGACAGTACTTCGCGACGCTCTTCGGCACCCTCGTCCCTGGAGTCGAGGTTGTAGCGCTGCGCCAGCGCGATCGCCGCCGGGCCGATGAACTGCGGCTCTAGCGCGTAGACCGGGCAGGCCGAGTAGCAGAGCATGCAGTTGATGCACATGCTGAAGGCTTTGTACTCGTCGAGCTCCTCAGGCGTCTGCAGGTATTCGCCCTGCTCGAGCGGACTGTCCACGTCGCGGATCAGCCAGGGCCGGACGTTCGGCAGCTTCTCCATGAAGTCACTGATGTCAACGACGAGGTCGCGAATCACCGGGAAGTTGCGCAACGGCTCCACCCGGATCGGACCCGGCGCATAGTCGGTGAGGAAGGTAGCGCAGGTCAGCTGGGGGTCGCCGTTGACGGTCATCCCGCAACTGCCGCAGATACCCATCCGGCACGACCACCGGAACGAGAGCGTGCCGTCCAGGTGATCCTTGATGTAGGTGAGCCCGTCGAGGACGGCCCAGTGCTCGCGGAGTGGCACCTGGTAGGACTCCAGGACCGGTTCGGTGTCCAGCTCGGGCCGGTAGCGCGCGACCTCGAGGGTGATCTCGTCTGCCATCCCTACCTCCCGTACACACGTTCGCCCGGTGGCCAGCGGGTGATCGTCACCGGCAGGTACCGGACGCGGCTGGTGCCGTCGGGTTCGCGCTGGATCAGCGAGTGCGCGAGGAACCGCTCGTCGTCGCGGGCCGGGAAGTCGATGCGCTGATGCGCACCGCGCGACTCCTCCCGCTGCAGCGCGCAGGCGATGATGCTCTCGGCAACGTCCAGCATGAACGACAGCTCGAGCAGGGCCACCAGTTCGGTGTTGAACCTGCGGCTGTGGTCGTCGATCGCCGCGTCGGCGAACCGCACCTGGAGCTCCCGCAGCTCGTCGACCGCCTTCGTCAGTGAGTCGCCGTCGCGGTAGATCCCGGCGCCGTTCTCCATGGTGGTCTGCATCTCGGTGCGAATGTCCGCGATGCGTTCGTGCCCTTCCGCATGCCGGTTGAGGTCCCGCTCCAGCCGGCGTTCCTCGTCGCGGCCCTGGGCCAGGATCGACGGCGGCGCGGTGCCGCCGTACTGGCCGGCGAACACTGCGGCGGCTCGTCCGGCCCGGGTACCGAACACCAGGCACTCCGGCAGCGAGTTGGACCCGAGCCGGTTGGCGCCGTTGATGCTGACGCAGGCGACCTCCCCGGCGGCGTACAGGCCCTCGATCGGGGTCGCGCCGTGGATGTCGGTATGGATGCCGCCCATCATGTAGTGCACGACCGGACGCACCGGGACCAGCTCGGTCACCGGGTCGATGTTCTGGTACTTCGAGCACAGTTCCCGCACGAAGGGGAGCTTGGCGTCGATGAGTTCGGCGCCCAGATGGCGCAGGTCCAGATTCACGATCGGCCCGTACTGCGTGTCGATGGTCCGGCCCTTCTCCATCTCGTGCACGAAGGCCTGCGACAGCCGGTCCCGTGGACCCAGCTCCATACTGCGCATCACGGGACCAGGCTCCGGTTTGCCGAGGTCGTAGTCCTGCAGGTAGCGGTAGCCGTCCTTGTTCAGCAGCCAGCCGCCTTCGGCCCGGGCCGCCTCGGTGATGAGGATGCCGGTGAAGGGCAGGCCGGTCGGGTGGTACTGGACGAACTCCATGTCCTTGAGCGGAGCGCCGGCCCGGTAGGCGAGCGCCATCCCGTCGCCGGTCTTGATGTTGGCGTTCGTGGTGAAGGGGTAGACCCGGCCGCACCCCCCGGTGCACACGATCACGGCGCTGGCGGTGATGGTCTCCGTCCGCCCGGTGGCCAGCTCGATGGCGACGACGCCGTAAGTTCTCCCATCCTCGACGAGCAGCTTCGTGACGTACCACTCGTCGTACCGGACGACGTCCGGAAAGGAGAGCGCGGTCTGGAACAGCGTGTGCAGCATGTGGAATCCGGTCCGGTCCGCGGCGAACCAGGTGCGCTTCTTCTTCATCCCGCCGAACGCCCGTACTGCGGTGTGCCCGTCCGGTTGGCGGCTCCAAGGACAGCCCCAGTGCTCCAGCCGGAGCAGTTCCCGGGGGGCCTCCGCGACGAACGCCTCGACGGCATCCTGATCGCACAGCCAGTCGCTGCCGGACACGGTGTCGTAGGCGTGCTCGTCGAGGCTGTCGTCGGCAGCAGCGACGCCTGCGGCGCCACCCTCGGCGGACACAGTGTGGCTGCGCATCGGATAGACCTTCGACACGATCGCAACCCGCAGCCGCGGGTTGGTCTCGGCCACCGCGATGGCGGCGCGGAGGCCGGCGCCGCCGCCACCGATCACCAGAACGTCGTGAAAGGCGGTCATGCCTCGTGGTCGCCGCTGTGCTCGTCCATCAGGACCCTGCCGTCGTGGCGGACGGTCCGCATCCGCATGCTGCCGTCGTGGAACTCGTGCTGGGTCCGCCGGCAGCCGCAGGCGAAGGTCGTGTCGTCGAAACGAAGGCCCTCGAGGTCGTCGTCCCGACTGCGGTCACCGTCCACGAGCCGCCCGCACGGAGCCCGTTCCCCGGTGAAATGAGTAATGGTCCCGGTCATCACCAACCCCCTCGCCCTCCGAACTGTTTGTGATTCACATCACACCTAGATAGTGCGCCTTGCACCTCCCGGCGGCAATGGGGTGAGAACTGGGGTGCCGGATTAGGGTCTTGGCATGGCGACGGCTGAGCGAGGAACCAAGAAGAAGACCGCGGTCGAGGAAGAGGAGTCTGCCGGTACGGCGGTGGCCGGTGTCCCTGAGCCGGTGAAGCCGGACGGGGGTCCCGCCGACGATCTGAAGACGACGCAGCACGTACTCACGATCGGGCGGCGGAAGTTGAAGTACACGGCGACCGCCGGGCGGATCGTGGTGCGGCAGGAGGTGTTGACCGAGGGGAAGTTCGACGGGCACCTGCCGAAGGCGGAGGTGTTCCTGACGGCGTACACGCTGGACGATGCCGACGCGGCAGAGCGGCCGGTGACGTTCGCGTTCAACGGTGGGCCCGGTTCGTCGAGCATCTGGTTGCATCTCGGCCTGCTCGGACCACGCCGGGTGGTCTCCGGGGATGCCGGTGAGCTCGCGGCACCGCCGTACGGGTTGGTGGACAACGCGGAGACCCTGCTGCAGTACAGCGACCTCGTGTTCATCGACCCGGTGTCGACGGGCTACTCGCGGGCCGTCGAAGGCGAGAAGCCGGGGGAGTACCACGGGTTCACCCGGGACCTGGAGTCCGTCGGTGAGGTGATCCGGCTGTGGACCTCGCGGAACGGTCGCTGGATGTCGCCGAAGTTCCTGGCCGGTGAGTCCTACGGTACGACGCGCGCGGCCGGGCTGGCGGCGCATCTGCAGAACCGGTACGGGATGTACCTCAACGGGGTGATGCTGATCTCCGCGGTGCTGGAGTTCGCCACGCTGGAGTTCGGTCCGGGCAACGATCTGCCGTACACGTTGTTCCTGCCGTCGTACGCCGCTGCCGCGCATTACCACGGTCTGATCCCGGACCGGGAGCTGTCCGAGGTGCTCGCCGACGCGGAGCGGTACGCGGCCGGCCGGTACCCGAATGCGCTTGCCCAGGGCAACCGGTTGCCGGCAGACTACCGGGCCGAGGTGATCGGCCGGCTGGCGGCGCTGACCGGGCTCTCGGAGGACTACCTCGACCGGGTGAACCTGCGGATCGAGCACACCCGGTTCTTCGCGGAACTGCTCCGCTCGCGCCGCCAGGTGGTGGGCCGGCTGGACAGCCGCTTCACCGGCTGGGACGCGGACTCCGCCGGTGAGGTGTCGTTGGACGACCCGTCGTTCCGGGCGATCATCGGGCCGTACACGGCGGCGCTGAACCACTACGTGCACGCGGAGCTCGAGTACCACAACGATCTCCCGTACGAGTTCCTCAGCAACGACGCGGCCAAGGACTGGTCCTACAAGGAGTTCGAGAACAACTACGTCACGGTCGGGGACAAGCTGGCCGAGGCGATGCGGGCGAACCCACATCTGAAAGTGCACATCGCCTCCGGGCGCTACGACTGCGCGACGCCGTACTTCGCCACCGAGCACACCGTCGCCCGGCTGCAGATTCCGGCAGAACTTCGGGACAACATCGAACTTCGGTACTACCCGGCGGGTCACATGATGTACGTCCACGAGGAGACCCGGGTGCAACAGTCCCAAGACCTCGCCGCCTTCATCCAGGGAGCCGCCAACCGATGAACCTGCCGAGTGAGGTCGCCGCCACCACCTCGCAGTACCTGGAGCTGATCGACAAGGCGCTACCTGACCAGGTCGTCGGTCTCTATCTGACCGGTTCGATCCCGCTGGATGACTTCCGGCCGGGGCGCAGCGACATCGACGGTGTGGTGGTGGTTGCCGAGCCACTCAAGGACGCTGAGGCGGCGCGGGAGGTGCACGCTCAACTGCCGGACAAGCCGGCCTTCGACGTCACCTATCTGACCGCTGACGATCTCGCCTCGCCGCCGGATGCGAGCAAGCCAGTGGTCTTCACGCTGGACGGCGTCTTCAAGGAAGCGCCGAGCGGTGGACCGGTGAATCCGGTGCTGTGGTCGGACCTGGCGCGTCAGTCCTTGGCTGTGCGTACTGCGCCTGGCTTGGTGGTGCTCGACGACCACGAGGCCCTGGTGGAGTTCACCCGGCGGAATCTCGAGTCGTTCTGGACTTCGCAGTACGACCAGCTGGAGGCTTGGGCTTCCTCGGCGCCAGAGGACGAGGTGGTCACGGACTGGGTGATGCCGTGGGTGGTCCTCGGCGTACCGCGGCTGCACGCACTCCTTGCCACCGGCAAGATCGTGTCGAAGACGGGCGCGGGCGAACACGCCCTGACCACTTTCCCCGAATGGTCCAACCTGATCACCCGCTGCCTACAACACCGCGCCGGCCACCCAATCACCTTCACCACCACCGACGCCAAAGCAGCAATCCCCTTCGGCCGCAAGGTAATCACCAACGCCCTGGCCCTGTAGCCGGTGGATCAGGGGTAGATGCGGAAGCCCTTGAAGGTGTGGTGGTCGAAGGAGCTGTAGAACGCTTCTGCGGTGTCGGTGACGAGGTCGATCCGTTGCGCGCCGGTCAGCGGCATCGCGTACTCGAGCAGAGCGCGGCCGACGCCTTTGCGGCGGTGGGTGGCGCTCACTGCCAGCTCGGACAGGTGGGCCTGGATGTGGCCGTCGCTTTGCAGGTAGGCGAAACCGATGACCTCGCCATCGTCGTCAAGGGCAACCACGGCCGTCACCCCGGGAGCAGTCAGTACTGCGTGGGCGCGCTCGTGGTCGGCGGGGAAGCTCGGCCAGCCTTCGGCCTCGCACAACGCGACGATGCCGAGCAGGTGACCCCGCTCGTACTGGGCGAGATTCACGGGAGGGTGAGGACCTCGGCGCCGGTGTTGGTGACCAGGAGGGTGTGTTCGAACTGGGCGGTGCGTGAGCCGTCCTTGGTGGTGGCGGTCCAGCCGTCGTCCCAGAGGTCGTAGTCGTACGTGCCCAGCGTCAGCATCGGCTCGATCGTGAACGTCATGCCGGGCTCGATCACGTCGTCGAAACGCTCGTCGTCGTAGTGCGGGATGATCAGCCCGGAGTGGAACGCCGTGGCGATGCCGTGGCCGGTGAAGTCGCGGACCACGCCGTACCCGAAGCGCTTCGCGTACGACTCGATCACGCGGCCGATAATGCTCACCTGACGACCCGGCTTGACCGCCTTGATGCCGCGGTTCAGTGCCTCGCGGGTGCGCTCGACCAGCAGCCGGCTCTCCTCGTCGACGTTGCCCACCAGGAACGTCGCGTTGGTGTCGCCGTGCACGCCGTCCAGGAAGGCGGTGATGTCGACGTTGACGATGTCGCCGTCCTCGAGCGGGCGGTCGTCGGGGATACCGTGGCAGATCACCTCGTTCACCGACGTACACAGCGACTTCGGGTAGTTGCGGTAGCCAAGGGTCGACGGATACGCGCCGCGCTCGACCAGGTACTCGTGGCCGATGCGGTCCAGTTCGTCCGTGGTGATTCCGGGCGCCGCGGCCGCACCGACTGCCTGCAACGCCTGCGCGGCCAGCTTGCTCGCGACACGCATCTTCTCGACGAGCTCGGGTGCCGTGACGTAGGAACCGTCGTACGGCGTCGGTGCGGGCTTGTCGACGTACTCCGGTCGCGGGATGGATGCGGGGACCGGGCGGCGCGGCGAGATGAGGCCGGGAGTGAGAACAGACATGGTGACATTATTCTAGTGAGCTGCGACAAGACTGCGGGAGGTGGTCATCCAGATGGCCGACGATCACACCAATGAGTGGTACTACAACGTCAAGACCGGGAAGGTCGAGCCGTACGAAGGCGACAAGGCGTCCGAGCGGCTAGGACCCTACAGTTCGCCGGAGGAAGCCGCCCGGGCACTGGAGATCGTGCAGGAACGCAACGAGGCCTGGGACAACGACCCCAAGTGGAACGACGACTGAGGCCGTAGGCCGCCGAACGCGCCTGAGGGGCACCACCGCTGCGGTGGTGCCCCTCAGCTTGTCGATACCGGTACGGCGTCGGATCCGGTAGGGATCACGCCTTCTTGGCGGCGACCCTGCGCGCCGGCGCCTTACGGGCCGGTGCCTTGCGGGCGGTGGTCCGCTTCACGGCCGCCTTCTTCGCCGGTGCCTTCTTGGCGGCGACCCGCTTGGCCGGGGCCTTCTTCGCCGCCACCTTCTTGGCCGGTGCCTTCTTGGCAGCGACCTTGCGGGTGGTGGTCCTCTTCGCCGGAGCCTTCTTGGCGGTCGTCTTCTTCGCGACCGTCTTCTTCGCGGTGGTCTTCTTGGCCGGAGCCTTCTTCGCCACCGTCTTCTTGGCGACGGTCTTCTTCGCCGGCGCCTTCTTGGCCACTGTCTTCTTCGCCACGGTCTTCTTGGCCGGGGCCTTCTTCGCGACCGTCTTCTTCGCGGTCGCCCGCTTCGCCGGAGCCTTCTTCGCGGCGACCTTCTTGGCAGTGGTCTTCTTGGCGGGGGCCTTCTTCGCCGCACTCACCTTCTTCGTCACTGTCTTCTTCGCTGCGCTGACCTTGCGTGCTGTGGTCGACTTCGCTGCGACAGTCTTCTTGGCGGGAGAAGCCTTTGTGGCTGTCGCCTTCTTTGCGGCTGCCTTTGTGGCTGGCACTCTGCCTCCTTGGTGCGGCTGAGGAAAACCACGGTGGATTCCTCGTCGTCATGATGATGACAACACTTGGTGGCTACGTAAAGCACCCGAAACGTCCGCAGGTCAAGGCATCCCGATCGCCAATTTGGGCGGTTAAGCCGAAAATCCTTGTGCAGAAGGGTTTTCGGTGCCTCTAGAGGATGCCCGACCACGCTGAAGAAATGTTGGCGACACGCGCACGAAGTTGGCCTCTGTAGGCCCGATCGGGGTGTATTCGGCGAAGTGTTGTCCTCGGCAACTGGTTGCGCGGAGACGTCTGCGATGCTGGTCTCGACGCCCGGTAAGAGGCCCTGCAAGACGATGACGGAGCAGTGAGGAACAACAGTGCGGGACGATCAGAACACCCTCGTCGAACTACCTTCCGCGGTCCGTCGGGTGGTGAGCATCGTGCCGTCTTTGACCGAGTCGATCGCGGTGACGCATCCGCAGTTGCTGGTCGGTGCGACCGACTGGTGCACGCATCCCGCGGACCTCGACGTGGTGCGGGTGCGAGGGACGAAGAACCCCGATCTCGAGTTGATCCGCAGGCTCGCACCGGATGTCGTGATCGCGAATGCGGAAGAGAATCGCGGGCCCGATCTGGACGCGTTGCGAGCAGCCGGGCTCGCCGTTTGGGTGACCACGCCGACCACTGTCGAGGAGTCACTGGAATCACTGCGGCGAATGCTCTCGGCAATCATCGGCGAGACACCGCGCTGGCTGGACGTTGCCGATGAGGTGTGGAGTACGTCGTACGAAGGACCTCGCCGGAAGGCCGTGATTCCGATCTGGCGGCGGCCGTGGATGGCGTTGGGGCGGAACACCTTCGCGGGTGATCTGCTGGCAAAGCTCGGGGTCGACAACGTGTTCGCGGATTCACCCGAGCGCTATCCGCGGATCGACGTCGCCGCGTTACCGGAGTACGAGTTGGTGGTGTTGCCGGACGAGCCGTATGCCTTTTCCGCGACGGACGGGCCGGAGGCTTTCGACCGGCCGGCCAGGAATGTGTCAGGGCGTCACCTGACCTGGTACGGACCGTCACTGGTGGAGGCGCGGGCCGTGCTGAGCGGACAGCTCGGGTGAGCTGCGCCACCAGACTGCGTTGTCAACTGGCAGATTAGGCGAGCCTCACCTACCCTTCAATGGTGCCCTCCATGACCGCGAAGAAGAAGTGCTGCAAGGACAAACCGAGGTGCAAGAAGTGCCCGGTGGTCCTGAAGCGGCTGGCTGATGCCGGCTGCGCGGAGCGGCTGGACCTGCGCAACTACGTGGTGGACAAGAAGCTCAAGAAGAAGGTCCTGAAGAAGGCGCGCGAGCGCTGAGCCTCAGGCTGTACGGCGCAGGGTGATGGCGTCGGCCGCCTGACGCAGCAGGCCCGGGATGGTGACGTGTGCGGCCTGACCGGTCGCTTCCAGTTCGTCGGCATGCCACCAGCCGTGCGCGCTGATCGTCTCCAGTTCGAGCTGCTCCTGGTTGGCGAAGCTCACCTCGACGGCGTCCACCCCGACCGCGAAGAACGTCTGGCGCTGGATGATCGCGCAGCCGCCCCACTCGAACTCGATCGTGTTCGTCGCCACCGGCTCACCCAGCGACTCGGCCGGCAGCACGATGCCGACCTCCTCGCGCAGTTCCCGGCTACCGGCCTGCGCGACCGTCTCGCCGGCCTCCACCCCGCCGCCGATGGTGAACCAGTACGGCGTGTCCGGCCGCAGCGGGTCCCACCCGTGCAACAGCAGCACCTTGCCGTCCGGACGGACAGGCAGGACACGGGCCGTCGTACGCCGGACGACGGTGCCGGGCGGCGGCATGCGGGTATCGGTCACACCTAGAAACGCTAGTCGACCGATCCGGTACTTCGAGTGCCATTGCGGCGCGTCTCACACGGCCTGGTGGGTGGATGGTTGATCGGCGGTGAGACGATCGAATTATGACTTCGCGTATCGGCCTGGGCCTCGCGGCGCTCGGACGACCTGGGTACATCAACCTCGGACACGACCAGGATCTGCCGCCCGGCTGTGAGGTTGAGGACCTCCGCAGGCGGACGCACGAGCTGCTCGACCAGGCTTGGCGCGCAGGTGTCCGGTACTACGACGCGGCGCGTTCCTACGGCCTCGCCGAGACCTTCCTGGGCGAGTGGCTGACCCCGGAACGACGGAGTCAGGCAACCATCGGCTCGAAGTGGGGCTACACCTATGTCGCCGACTGGCGGCGCGACGCAGCCATGCATGAGGTGAAGGACCACACGCTGGCCACCTTCGAGCGGCAATGGCCGGAGACCTTGCGGGCGCTTGGTGGTCCGCCGGACTTCTATCTCGTGCACAGCCTCACCACCGACAGCCCCGCGCTGAGCGACAAGAAGTTGCTCGATCGCCTCGGCGAACTCGCAGGCATCGGTGTTCGCGTCGGCCTGTCGACGAGTGGGCCGCATCAGGCGCAGACCTTGCGCGCGGCTCTCGCGCTCGGCGGGCCGTTCAGCTCGGTCCAGGCGACCTGGAACGTGCTCGAGCCGTCCGTCGGCAGGGCACTCGCCGAGGCGCATGACGCCGGGTGGTTCGTGGTGGTGAAGGAGGCCGTCGCGAACGGTCGTCTCACTTCGAAGGCGGACGAGACGCCGTTCGTCGAGTTCGCTAAGCAACACGGAGTCGCGCCTGATGCCGCGGCGATCGGCGCGGCCGTGGCGCAGCCTTGGGCAGACATCGTGCTCAGCGGCGCGACCACCGCGAAGCAGCTCGAGAGCAACCTCAAGCCGGTTGCCGTCGGACCGCTGACCGAGTTCGTCCAGGAGCCGTCCGAGTACTGGTCCGAACGCTCGGCCCTGCCCTGGATCTAGATCTAGAAGGTGTGCTCGTCCGTCGGGAAGCTGCCGGACGCTACCTCGGCGGCGTAGGTGGTTGCCGCGCTGGTCAGGATGCCGCGGAGATCGGCGTACTGCTTGACGAACCGTGGCATCGGGCCTGACCGGAGACCGGCCATGTCCTGCCAGACCAGCACCTGCGCGTCGGTGTCGCGACCCGCGCCGATGCCGATCGTCGGCACCGAGATGCGTTTGGTGATCTCCGCGGCGACCTCACCCGGAACCATCTCCAGCACCACCGAGAAGGCACCCGCCTCCGCCAGCGCGACCGCGTCGTCGATCAGCCCGGCCGCCTGGTCGCCACGCCCTTGGACGCGGTAGCCGCCGATGCTGTGCTCGCTCTGCGGTGTGAAGCCGATGTGAGCCATCACCGGGATGCCGGACTGGGTCAGCTTCTCGACAGCCGGTACGACGGTCCTGCCGCCCTCCAGCTTGACCGCATGCACGCCCGCTTCCTTCATGAAGCGCACAGCGGTGTGGAACGCCTGCTCCGGCGACGCCTGGTAGGACCCGAACGGCAGGTCGGCGACGACGAGCGCCCGGTCGACTGCATTCGCGACGGCCCGGGCCAGTGGGATCAGTTCGTCCACGGTCACCCGCAGGGTCGTGTCGTAGCCGAAGACGTTGTTCGCCGCGGAGTCGCCGACCAGCAGGACCGGGATCCCGGCCTGGTCGAAGATCTCGGCCGTGTACTGGTCGTACGCGGTCAGCATCGCCCATTTCTCGCCGCGGTTCTTCATCTCGCGGAGATGGTGGACGCGATACTTCCGCGGCCGCTTGCTGCCGTCCGCCGGCCCTGCCGGAGAGCCGGAGCCTGTCGATGCAGCGGTGGAGGAATCGCCCGAGATGCTGGCGGTTGGTTGTCCGCGGCGACCCGCGCGATGTGAGCCGGCGGCGTCGTTGGCGACCTGGCTCGGTGCATCCTGCTGCACGTCGGCACGCCGACGAGCGCCGATCCGCCTCTCGCTGATCGGACTCTCACTGCCCGGCCTGCTGTCGCTGACCGGCGAGTTGATCTCGTACTCCGCGCTCGGGTCCGACGGGTAGCCGTTGGTCGCCGAGTTCGAGGTGTTCGTGGGCAGGGTCGGCAGCGGCTGGGTGTTCTGCGCTGGAGCCTGCCCCGGACGGCTCTGCACCGGCGGACGAGCGGGGTTGCCCGGTCCAGGCTGAGGTGGACCGTTGCTCCCTGCACCGGCGGTCGGCGGGCCGGACCTGAGCCCATCGGCCCCGACCCCGTTCGATCTGAAACCGTCAGCCCCGGGCCCGCTCGACCCCGAACCGTTGGAGCCAAGGCCGCTGGAGTTGATGCCGTTCGAGCCGGGCGGGTGTGAGCCGGGGCTGTTGGAGGTGAGTCCGTTCGAGCCGGGGGCGTGCGAGCTGAGCCCGTTCGACCGGCTCGGTTGGGTCGGCGCCTGCTGCGAATACGACGACGGCGGCGCGGGTGGTGGCGGAGGCGGTGGGGTGCTCTGCGCTGGTGCGGGGCTGCTCCAGCCGTTGCTCGACGACGTCCCGTTCGAGCCGTGCTGTGTCAGCCCGTTGCCACCGTTGCCGTTGCCGCCGCCACCGTTGCTGCTTGGCGGCGGGGCGCTTGGGCGGGGGGCAACTGCCGGGCCCTGAGCAGGTGGTGGTCCCGGTCGGCTCGGCGGCACGCCGTTGTTGCCCGGACCTTGGCTGGGGTGTTGGCCCTGCACAGGCTGCCCCTGTGAGTGGCCTTGCGCAGGTTGGCCGGGCCCAGGCTGTCCTTGGACGGGAATCTGACCAGTGTTGCCCTGCCCAGGACCTGACGCGAACGGGCTCGGTCGGTTCTGCTGCGGCGGTGCCGGCGGTTGCTGTTGTCCCTGCGGCGCCGACGGCCGGAACGGACTACCCGGCTCCTGGTACGACGGAGCGGCCGGCTCCTGGTACGACGACGGCGCGAACGGCGACTCGTCGTACCGGTCCTGGCTCGTCTCGCTGTAGTAACCCGGGCGCTGCGATTCGCCGTACTGGGCTGGTGGGTAGTTGCCGCGTTCCGGTGCGGGCGGGGGAGGGCCGGGCAGGAACGGCGGCTTCGGGACGTACGGCTGCTGCGGGACGGGACCACGCTCGTAGTTCCTGGGGGCGTTCGGCAACGATGGGGACGGGTCGAGGCCGTCGAGCGCCGTCGAGCGGTCGTTCCATCCGTCGCCGGTGGTCTCCGGCTCGGCGTAGCTGTAGTCCGAGCGGTGGTGCTCCTCGGTTGTCCGGTTCTTCGGTCCGGTCCCGTACGGCGCCGGCATCTCGTCATCGGCGTCGCCGTTGGTACCGGCCGACATGAAGTTGTCAACCATGCCCTCATCGTCCCACCGTTGCGGAGGGTGAGCGCTACCGGCTGCCGCTGAGGGATCGCTCACACTCCCTGACCGGGGTGGTTGGGTGGGGTCAGCATTTGTACCGCGTGGCACGTCAAAGGGGTCTTCGGCCGCGTCAGGATCTTCGGGCGGGAAGAAAGGGCTGTCGTTGAAAGGGCGGTTGCGCCACGAGCCACTCAGGTCTCGGTCACCTTCCTCGCGTCCTCACGCCATGCGTTCGTGATCGGCAGCCGCCGGTCCCGGCCGAAGGCCTTGTGGGTGATCTTCGGACCCGGAGGATACTGCCGCCGCTTGTACTCCGCTTTGTCGACCAACTGGATCACCTTGCTGACCAGGTCCGGCTCGAACCCGGCGGCGACCAGTTCGGCGGTACCGCGGTCGCGCTCCACGTAGTCGTCGAGCATGTCGTCGAGCAGGTCGTACGGCGGCAGCGAGTCGGTGTCCACCTGGCCCGGCCGCAGCTCGGCCGACGGGGGCTTGGCGATCGCGTTCTCCGGGATCGGGGGCTGCTGACCACGCGCCGTCGCATCCGCGTTGCGCCATTTCGCCAGCCGCCAGACCACCGTCTTCGGCACGTCCTTCAGTGGCGCGTAGCCGCCGACCGCGTCGCCGTAGATGGTGGAGTAGCCGACCGACAACTCCGATTTGTTGCCGCAGGCAAGTACCAGGTGGCCGTCGGCGTTCGACAGGCCCATCCAGATCACCGCGCGGACCCGGGCCTGCAGGTTCTCCTCGGCCAGTCCGGTCAACCCGAGCGTGTCGATGAACGGCTGGACCATCGGCTGGATCGGCACCACCCGGTAGTTCAGTCCGGTCCGCGCCGCCAGCTCTGCCGCGTCGTCCTTGGAGTGGTCGCTGGAGTAGACGCTCGGGTTGGAGATGCCGAAGACATGCTTGGCGCCGACGGCATCGCAGGCGACTGCGGCGACCAGCGAGGAATCGATGCCGCCGGAGAGACCGAGCAGTACGGACTTGAACCCGTTCTTGGTCACGTAGTCGCGCAGGCCGAGGACGATCGCCTGGTACATCTCCGCCTCGTCGGACAGCCGGGGTGCCAGCGCGGTGTCGATCGGCTCGTACGCCGGGAGCGGGTCCTCCTGCAGCACGGTGTGCACGATCTGGATGCCCTCGTGCTCACCCTGCGGCGTTCCGGTCGGGGCCTGTAGTTCCAGGTCGACCACCATGCTGCCCTGCTCGAACTGCGGCGCCCGGGAGAACACGTTGCCCTCGGCATCGGCGATCAGCGAGTCGCCGTCGAACACCAGCTCGTCCTGCCCGCCGACCAGGTTCACGTACGCGAGCGGACAGCCCGCCTCCCGCGCCCGCCGGCTGACCAGCTCGCCGCGCACGTCGTCCTTGTTGGCCTCGTACGGCGAACTGTTCACGACGAGGAGGAGCCCCGCACCGGCCGCCCGGGTGACTGCCACCGGGCCGCCGTCCTGCCAGAGGTCCTCGCAGATCACCAGCGCGACGTCGATGCCGTGGATGCGGATCACCTGCAGGGTATTGCCGGGGACGAAGTGCCGGAACTCGTCGAAGACGCCGTAGTTCGGCAGGTGGTGCTTCACCGCACTGGTGACGACCTCACCCTGGTAGATCACGGCGGCGGAGTTCGTCGGGGAACCCTTCGGACGCCCCAGCCGGTCGACGCCCATCGCAGTACCGGTGGCGCGGTCCAGGTAGCCGCAGACCACGACGATGTCGCCGAGTCCCTCGTCGGCCAGCCGCTTCGCCAGGGTCTGGATCTTGGCCTGCGAGGCGTCGACGAACGACATCCGCAGGGCGAGGTCCTCGACCGGATAACCCGTCAGCGCCAGCTCCGGAAAAGCCACCACGTGAGCCCCGCGCTCGACCGCGTTCCGGGTCCAGGTGACGATCTTCTCGGTATTCCCGTCGACGTCACCGACCGTCACGTTGAGCTGGGCTAGGGCAACCCGTAACTGAGGCACGGAAGCACCCTACTGGTCAGTCCACCCCGCTTTCGACCAGCTCACCAACATCTTCACCGAAAGCTGCGGATCCGGCTTCAGGGGTGATCGTGGTCGATCAGCCCTTGATCGGGGGCGTCAAGGCCTCCAGGCGGTGGTGGAGGGTTTGGAGGGTGTCGGTGGAGGGGTTGCGGAGAGCGTCGGGGAGGTCGTCGAGGGGCTGCCAGTACTGCAGTTTGCTGGCGAAGGTCGAGTCGAGCTGGAAGCAGGCGACCCAGGCGCGGGCGGAGCGTACGAGGAGGCGGAAGGCCAGGACCGTGTGCTCGTCGTCGGCCGGGCCGGTCAGCGCGTCGGCGTCTACCAGGGTCTCGAGCAGGGCCTTGTGGGTCTGGGATGCGATGGCGGCCGGTCTGTGTTCGTGCCATGCGTCCGGGAGCGTCGTCGTGGTGCGTTCGAGCGCGAACGCGGCCAGCGCGCCCACCGCTGTCTGGATCACGGTGTTCAGGTGCTCGTCACCTGACACCAACGTGGCCGCCGACTGTGACCCGACGGCGGTGCCGAGCACCAGGACGAGTCTCACGATGACGCTGATCGGCCGGTTGAGGCGGTCGTGATCCATCGTGATCTCGAGCTGTTGCAGCCGAATGCGGAGCTGCTTGATGGCTCGCTGCGCAGTGCGACGGTCAGCGCGGGAGCGGCGGACCGGACGGCCGTCGCGGTCGATCGCCTCGTCGATCTCGTCGGCCGGGATGCCGAGCAGATCCGCTACCTCGTCGAACGGAAACTCGGTCGGCAGCGCGGCCGCCGACGCTTTCCGGGTCTGACGCCGGGACCGCTGTGGCTCTCCGTTCCGGATGCGGTCGTCAACCAGGTCGAGGAGGTCGTCCAGTCCCCGGACGACCTCGATCAGAGCCGCGTCGGCGGTCTTCCAGCGGTACCCGGCGAGCGCGCTCGTACGCCGGAAGTCGGCCTCCACCACCTGCTGCAACGCCGGCGGCCATCCGGCGAACTCCACCACCGGCGGCTCCTCAACCGGTGCCGAGGGGGTTGGTACCGGAACTGACGGTTTGGCGCCGGCACGGGTGCCGACGACCTCTTCGTTCTTCTTCCCCTGCCCAGGCACGATAAAGCTCACACCACGACCTTACGTGCCCGAACCATTCCGGAAGCGCAACGTCCGGGATGGGTTTTAGGGTGGCGGCATGACGAACAATGAAGCCAGTTGGGAACCTCCGCCGTGGGAGCCCCCCTTCGCCGGTACCGAGGCTGAGCACGTCGTCGGTGCGCTCGAGCGACTGCGTGCGACCTTCCGTTTCAAGACCGACGGCCTGGACGCGGCCGGGCTGAACACCAGCATCGGCGGTTCCTCGCTCACCCTCGGCGGCTTGCTCAAGCATCTCGCCGTTCAGGAGGACCACACCTTCCGCGTCAAGCTGAGCGGTGAGCCGCTTGGTCCGCCATGGGACACCTTCGGCTGGGACGGCAGCGACGACTGGGAGTTCACGTCGGCCGCCGCCGACACTCCGGAACAGCTCTACGCCTTCTGGGACGACGCGGTCGAACGGTCCCGCGCGAAGCTCGCCGCGGCCTTGGCGGACGGCGGTCTCGACCAGCTCGCGCACGTCTCCTTTCCCGACGGTCAATCTGCCAGCCTGCGCCGGCTCGTCTTCGACCTGATCGAGGAGTACGGCCGCCACACCGGCCACGCCGACCTCATCCGCGAGGCGGTCGACGGCCGCGTCGGCGAGGACCCTCCGTCAGAATGGCGTCCGTGAGAGTAGACGCGCACGAATGGATCGACGACCCGGACGAACCTGAGATCGCGCTGGAGGGCGGCGATGTCACCGAGGGCCTGGTACGGCGCGGCGCCACCATCCGCCGGCCTCCCGGGGACAACTCGAAGTTGGTTCGCGGATTGCTGCTCCATCTGGAGAGCGTCGGGTTCGAGGGCGCACCGCGGTTCCTCGGCGTCGACACCGCCGGGCGGGAGGTGCTGTCCTTCATCGAGGGTGAGGTCGCCGGTCGGCCGCGCCCTGAGTGGATCGCGGACGAGGACCGGCTCGAATCGGTCGCCCAGCTCGTACGCCGGTACGACGACGCAGCGGCCGGATTCGGTCTGGCCGACGGCCTCGTACCGCCCCCGCTTCAACCAGCCGGATTACCACCCGGGCCCAGCGCTCCGCCTGAGTTGATCGGACACCAGGACGTGACCCCGGAGAACGTGGTCTTTCGCGACGGCACGGCGTACGCGCTGATCGACTTCGACCTGGCGAAGCCGACCACGCGGGTGATGGAAGTGCTGAACCTGATGCTGTGGTGGGGTCCGTTCGGCCCGGACGAGACTCTGGATCCGTTGCTGCGCGGCCTGGACGTGCCGCGCCGATGCGGCCTGATCGCTGACGCCTACGGGCTGTCGGACGACGGCCGGGGTCAGATTGTCGAGGTCGCGATCCTGCAGAACCGCCGGGCCTGGCACCTGATGAAACACCGCGCCGAGACGATGGGAGGCGGCTGGCAACGCATGTGGGACGAGGGCGTCGGCGACACGATCAGCCGCCGCCAGACCTGGCTCGAAGACAGGGCGGACGTGCTGACCCAGGCTCTCCGATAACCGATCCGCCTACTATCCAGCGCCGGCTACGTCACCCCACCGGGCCGCCTACGTCACCCCACCGGTCGGGGCCACACTAGGGGTGGTCGCGGAGCCGGTAGGTCCGGGATCTCCGGCAATGCCGCCGATCAAATCCGGCACGGCCAGATGTCAAGTCGCGTCCCGTCACCCGGCCGCGAACGTCGGCGCGATCCGAGCCATGACCAACTTCAGGAGTTGCAGCGCCGAATCACGAACCTCCAACACCACTCCAGAGGGCTTGACTGTCCTGTCACCCCGCGGTTCACAGACCCCAACATCTGCTGGGTTGGTGTCTGCGGTGTCGCGAGTTCGGCCGTGGGGATGTCGCCCCACGAGTCGGATGCCGCAGCAGGCGCGGTGGTGGACCTGGTGGGTCGGGGGTCCCAGGCGGTCTTGCCGGCCTAACCGAATGCGGGCAGGTCGTCCCGTGGATCGTAGGGCGCCGCATCCACCGGGCTGGTGTCGCCGATCGGTGTGGCACGACCGGTCGAGCCGGCTGCGGGAGCGTCGCTCCACGGGTCGAAGGTCGCCGCGTCCACTGGGCTGGGGTCGCCGGTGGGTGCGGTGCCGCCGGTCGAGCCG
>NZ_DASRXP010000364.1:0-15998 GCF_035687465.1 Kribbella sp. | reverse complement strand
GAGAACTCGGACAACGTGAACAACGCGGCCGTCACCTTCGACGCCGCGGTGCAGGCCATCGGCAACGACGCGTTCGGTGGCAGTGAGGTCGCCAAGGTTCAGCAGTTCGTCAAGGGCGGGCAGAAGTCCGGCAAGGTCGGCAGTACCTGGGGCGAGTTCGAGGTGCGCAACAACGGCGACACCCTGCAGTTGTCCGGTGGCAAGTCGGGCTCCGACTCGTACGAGCTGCCGCGCAAGCAGTTCCAGACCACCGAGGCGCAGCTGAACGCGGCGCTCAAGCCGAAGAAGTACACCTGCTCGACGTCCTGCCGTAAGAAGGTCGGCGAGTACGGCTCGCAGACCATCTTCGGATTCGGCAGCGCGAACTCCGGGATCCGGTCGCTGGAGATCCGGGCAACGGGCGAGTCGGCCGACGTGAAGGCCGCGATCCCGGCTGCCACGGCGGACGCGTTCGCAGTACTGAAGGGGCCGGAGGTGGCGGCCCTGAAGGAGTGGGTCAAGTCGCACAGTGACGGCAAGTCGTACGCTGCTTATGTAGCGGGATGGCGGGTCGAGGCGACTGCGAGCGACAGCAGCAGCTTCACCTCGCAGACCATCTCGATCAGCTACGAGTCGTTCTACGTGTGATCAGCTGCCGACGGAGCCCGAGGTGCGATGAAGTTCGACTGGGAGAAACGAGAGTCCCGGGAGGTGGCGAAGCCGCCGCCCGAGGCCTCCCGGCGGGTGGACGGGGGCGGTCCGTGGGGGCCGACCCAGTTCGATCTGCCGGAGCGTGACGGGAAGAACACCCAGGCCGTCGTGATCGTCGCACTCGTCGGCGTCGTGGTCCTGCTGGTGATCGCCGGCCTGTGGGCGTTGGCCTACTTCCAGCTCAACTGACAGAGAAGGGGCTTGTCAGGCGGTTGCGCGGATGGTGACGGCGAGGTTGGCCAGGTAGCTCAGCCGGGCGACCTCGGAGCCGAGGAACTCGGGACCTCCACGGCGGCCGATCACCAGAACCCGGCGGTCGGACTCCAGCGGCGCCGCGACCAGCACGGACTCGGCCAGGCCCTTGTGGTCCGGAGCGACCAGCGTGGTCGCCTTCTCCAGCGGCAACCACTGGTCGACCAGCTTGCCGAACTCCGGCGTCGCGCTGGTCTCCATCGCGACCTTGATCTCACTGCCGGTGCCGTCCAGCAACGCGGCCCAGTCGGCGTGCAGCACCGAGGGCGCCTGCTCGACCAGGATGTCGATCGCCTCGGCCGGGGCCGACGTCATCTGCTCGACGGCTTCGAGGTCCATGTGCAGTCCGCCGCCCGCGCCGTACCGGGAGAACCAGATCACCTCGACGCCCTCGACGCCGTTGCAGGCCGAGACCAGCCGGTCCGGCAGGACACCCGGGGGGAGGTCGACCACGACGTCATCGACCGCCGTGCCGTTCTCCCGCCGGTGCTCGACGATCTCGATCGCGTGGATGTCGGCACTCACCTCGCCGAGTGCGGTCGCCACGGTGCCGAGCGAGCCGGGGCGGTCCGGGAGGATCAATCGCAGCAGGAACACCGAACGATCATCTCCCAGCCGAAAACCACGCAAGTTACGCCCTGTCGCGGCCCATGTTACAGAGCGGAACAAAGTGACACACCGGGGTAGCTCATCTGGTGAACAACTAACTTGCCGGAGATCGGGGCGCGGGCGGGCGCGGCCCGCCCACTAAGATGGCCCGGGTCGGTCCGGAAATCCGGTTGCCGGCCATCCTGCGAAACCATTGGATCTTTTCATGCCATCGATTACCCGCGAAGAGGTCGCGCATCTGGCGCGACTGGCGCGGATCGAGCTCAGCGACGAAGAGCTCGACCACCTCGCACCGCAGCTCGACCAGATCATCGGCCTGGTCGCGCAGGTCAGCGAAGTGGCCGCGGAAGACATCCCGCCGACCTCGCACGCCCTGCCCATCACCAACGTGATGCGCCAGGACGTGAACGTGCCGTGCCTGACGCCGGAGCAGGCCCTGTCCGGCGCGCCGGCCGCCGAGGAGCAGCGTTTCCGGGTGCCGCGGATTCTCACCGAGGAGGCGTGATGAGCGATCTGACTCGCAAGACTGCGGTCGAGCTGAGCGAGCTGATGGCTGGTGGTGAGGCCAGTTCGGTGGAGATCACTCAGGCCCACCTGGATCGGATCGCCGCCGTCGACACGTCCGTGCACGCGTTCCTGCACGTGGACGCCGAGGGCGCGCTGGCCCAGGCCGCTGACGTCGACACACGACGTGCGGCGGGGGAGAGGCTCGGCCCGCTGGCCGGAGTGCCGCTGGCGTTGAAGGATGTGCTGACCCAGGACGGCGTGCCGACCACGGCCGGCTCGAAGATCCTCGAGGGCTGGAAGCCGCCGTACGACTCGACGGTCGTGAAGCGGCTGAAGGCAGCCGGCATCGTGATCCTCGGCAAGACCAACATGGACGAGTTCGCGATGGGCTCGTCGACGGAGAACTCGGCGTACGGGACGACGCACAACCCGTGGGACCTCGGCCGGATCCCGGGGGGTTCCGGTGGCGGTTCGTCGGCCGCGATCTCGGCGTACGAGGCACCGCTCGCAATCGGTACCGACACCGGCGGCTCGATCCGCCAGCCTGCAGCTTTCACCGGCACGGTTGGGGTCAAGCCCACGTACGGCGGGACGTCGCGGTACGGGTTGATCGCCTTGGCCTCCAGCCTGGACACCCCGGGGCCTTGCGCCCGGACGACCCTCGACGCGGCCCTGCTGCACGAGGTGATCGCCGGTTACGACCCGATGGATTCCACCTCGATCGATCAGGCGGTTCCGCCGGTGGTCGAGGCGGCTCGTCGCGGTGACGTGAGCGGGCTGCGGATCGGCGTGGTCAGGGAACTCGGTGGCGAGGGGTACCAGCCCGGCGTCGAGGCCCGGTTCCGCGAGGCGGTCGAGCTGCTCACCAAGCTCGGTGCCGAGGTGGTCGAGGTTTCCTGTCCGCACTTCCAGTACGCGCTGCCGGCGTACTACCTGATCCTGCCGAGCGAGGCCTCGTCCAACCTGGCCAAGTTCGACGCGATGCGGTTCGGCCTGCGGGTCGGTGACGACGGCAACAACGACGCGGAGAAGGTGATGAGCCTGACCCGCGAGGCCGGCTTCGGCGACGAGGTCAAGCGCCGGATCATGCTCGGCACGCACGCGCTGTCGAGTGGGTACTACGACGCGTACTACGGCCAGGCGCAGAAGGTGCGCACGCTGATCGCCAGGGACTTCGCTCGCGCGTACGAGCAGGTCGACGTACTGGTCTCGCCCGCGACGCCGACCACCGCGTTCGCGATCGGCGACCGGATCGACGACCCGATCGCGATGTACAAGAACGACCTCTGCACGATCCCGTCGAACCTGGCCGGCAACGCGGCGGCGTCGTTCCCGTGCGGACTGGCCGACGAGGACGGGCTGCCCGTCGGTTTCCACGTGATGGCGCCGGTGATGCGCGACGAATTGCTCTACCAGGTCGGCTCCGCGTTGGAGACCGCGCTGACCGAGCAGTGGGGCGGCGTACTGATGTCGAAGGTTCCGGAGCTGGAGGTCACCCGATGACTGTCGTCGCTGATGTACTGGATCTCGACGCCGCGCTGGAGCAGTTCGACCCGGTGATGGGGCTCGAGGTCCATGTCGAGCTGAACACGAAGTCGAAGATGTTCTGCGGTTGCCCGACCGAGTTCGGGGCGCCGCCGAACACGCAGACCTGCCCGGTCTGCCTGGGTCTGCCGGGCGCGCTGCCGGTGGTGAACGTGCGGGCGGTCGAGTCCGCGATCAAGATCGGCCTCGCGCTGAACTGCGAGATCGCCGAGTGGTGCCGGTTCGCCCGGAAGAACTACTTCTACCCGGACATGCCGAAGAACTTCCAGACCTCGCAGTACGACGAGCCGATCGCCTTCAACGGGTGGACCGAGGTCGTGGTCGACGGAGAGACGTACCGGATCGAGATCGAGCGCGCCCACATGGAGGAGGACACCGGCAAGTCCACCCACGTCGGTGGAGCGACCGGTCGCATCCACGGGGCATCGCACTCGCTGGTGGACTACAACCGGGCGGGTATCCCGCTGATCGAGATCGTCACGAAGACGATCGAGGTTCCGCCGGCGAAGGCGGCCGCTGTGGCTCGGGCGTACGTGAGCATGCTGCGGGATCTCCTGCTCGCGCTGGACGTTTCGGACGTACGGATGGACCAGGGGTCGCTGCGGTGTGACGCCAACTTGTCGTTGAAGCCCCGCGGTTCCTCTGTCTTGGGGACGCGGACCGAGACGAAGAACGTGAACTCGTTCCGGTCTGTGGAGCGCGCGATTACGTATGAGATCACGCGGCAGGCCGCAGTACTGGTTGCCGGCGGCAAGATTCTCCAGGAGACCCGGCACTGGCACGAGGACACCGGCATCACCACCTCCGGCCGGGAGAAGTCCGACGCGGACGACTACCGGTACTTCCCGGAGCCGGACCTGGTTCCGGTGGCGCCGTCGCGCGAGTGGGTCGAGGAGATCCGCGCGACGTTGCCCGAGGCACCTCCGGTACGCCGGGCTCGGCTGCAGACCGAGTGGGGTTTCACCGACCTGGAGATGCGCGATGTCATCAACGGTGGCGCGCTCGAGCTGATCCTGCGGACTGTGGACCTCGGTGTGGGCGCTGCGGCCGCGAAGAAGTGGTGGCTGGGTGAGCTGGCCCGGGCCGCCAATGAGAGCGGCAAGGAGCTTGGCGATCTTGGCGTTGGCCCAGCTGAGGTTTTCGAGGTGCAGAAGCTAGTTGACTCCAATGCTCTGAACGACAAGCTGGCGCGTCAGGTCTTCGACGGCCTGGTCAAGGGCGAGGGAACCGTTGCCGCGATCATCGAGTCCCGCGGACTCGCACTGGTCTCGGACGACTCGGCCCTGAGCGAAGCCGTCGATCGCGCGATCGCCGCCAACCCGGACGTCGTCGAAAAGGTCCAATCCGGCAAACCAGCCGCGGCCGGCGCCCTCATCGGCGCCGTCATGAAGGACATGCGCGGCCAAGCCGACGCCGCCAAGGTCCGCGAACTCGTCAACACCAAGCTCGGCATCTAGTGTTCTGAGTCGGAAGCTCGTGCTTCCGACTCAGGACACTAGGGCGGATGTCACCTGCCGGTCACCACTTTCTGCCCAGCGCGCCGTCTCGGAGTCACCCGACGCACATGTAGACGCAAGAATGTGTCGGTGTCGCCCACGAACGGAGCATTATGGCGCACCGCCCATCGCCAGAGCCGGGTCAGGGACTCGACCGGCGGAGCTTCCTGCAGTTGAGCGGCCTCGGCGCGGCAACCGTCGCGCTCGGGGTCGCCGCTCCCGCCCACGCCGACGCGACTCCGGACCGGCCGGTACCGTCCGGAGCTTTCGCGCTCGGCGTCGCCTCCGGTGATCCGCGTCCGGACGGCGCCGTGCTCTGGACCCGGCTGGCCCCCGAACCGCTCGCCGCCGACGGGCACGGCGGTATGCCCCGCCGACCGGTGCCGGTGAGCTACGAGGTGGCCGAGGACCCGTCGTTCCGGCGGATCGTCCGGCGTGGGCTGGCGATCGCCTCACCCGAGCTGGCACACGCCGTCCATCCCGAGGTCCGCGGGCTGCGCCCGGGCCGCGAGTACTTCTACCGGTTCCGGGCCGGTAGCGAGATCAGCCCGGTCGGCCGGACCAAGACCCTGCCCGCGACGGGACGCCCGGCGTCGTCGTTCAGCTTCGCAGCTGCCTCCTGTCAGGCCTGGTATCACGGCCACTTCAGCGCCTACCGCCACTTGGCCGCGCAGGACCTGGACGCGGTCTTCTTCCTCGGCGACTACATCTACGAGTACGGCATCGTTGCCGGTGGCAACCTCTGGCGCGCGGGCGCGTCGGTGGGCCCGGAGCATGGTGTGGAGATCGAGACGCTCGAGCAGTACCGGTTGCGCTACAGCCTGTTCAAGACCGACCCCTACCTGCAGGCGGCCCATGCGGCCGCACCCTGGTTGCTCACCTGGGACGACCACGAGGTGCAGAACAATTACGGCGCCGACGAGTCCCGGTACGGCATCAGCCCGGAGCACTTCCTGCACCGGCGGGCTGTCGGCTACCGCGCCTTCTACGAGAACCTTCCGCTGTCGACCACGTCCCTTCCCGCCGGGCCGGACAGCCGGGTCTTCCGGCGGTTCGACGTCGGCACGCTCGCACGGCTGAACATCTTGGACACCAGGCAGTACCGCGACTCCCTGCCGACCGACGAGGCAGACCGGCAGGCGGAGCGTCGTACCCTCCTGGGGGCACAGCAAGAGCAGTGGCTGTACGACGGCATGGCCCGCTCGCGGGCGACCTGGAACGTCATTGCGAACGGAGTCGTCGTCACAGCGATCAGCGACGACCGGACCGATCAGTGGGACGGCTATCCGGCCAACCGGCGCAGATTGCTCTCTGCCATGAAAGATACGAGCAATCCCGTCGTCCTCACCGGGGATATCCACAAGCACGTCGCGGCCGAACTGAAGGCCGATTTCGCGGACCCGGCTTCGGCCAGCGTCGGCGTCGAGCTGATCTGCAGCTCGATCGCCTCCGACGGCGACGGGGCCGTGACCGACGCCTACACCAAGGACTGGCTCCGGCACCCGTACGTGAAGCTCTACGACGGCCGCCGCGGGTATGTCCACGGCCGGATGACCCCGGACGAGCTGGTCTCCGAGTTCACCGTCGTGCCCTGGGTCGAGGCCGATGCCGAGGCCCCGGCGCAGACTGTCGCCCGGTTCGTCACCCCCGCCGGAACCCCCGGCCTGGAGAGGCAGGTCTGATGACTACGCAGTTGCTGCCGCCCCGAGCGGTCACCGGACTCCGCGGCGCCGGCCGCCTGGCCACCATCGTGCTCGACTGGCGCCCCGTCCCGTGGTCGACCGTCGTGGACCACTACGCCGTGTACGCCGCTCCGGCCGGTGCCGGCTGGCGGTTGCTGGCGAAGACGGTCTACCCGCACTACGAGCACCGCGGACTGAAACTCGCCGGCGAGGAGTGGTCCTACCGGATCGTCACCGTGGATGCGTCTGGCACGGCCTCCCGGCCATCGTCGTCGGTCCGAGTGGCGAGCAAGGTCTCCGTGACGGTCTCGGGCGAACCACTCGCGGTCGTCGGCTCCTTCGACGGCAAGGGCCTGGAGCTGGCCCTGTCGCCGGGGGGCTACGCGCGCTACCCGGCCACCTTCCCGAACGGCGTCGATTTCCGCGCCGGCACGGACTCGCCGGGCACTGGCTGGAGCTACCTGCAGCCAGGACCTTCCGACGCTTGGGCCGGGCGCCGCAACCACCTCTTCCGGTTGCGGTTCGACCTGGCGGCCGCGCCGGCGGCCGACGTCGACCTCGCGCTCTGGCTGATCGACAGCCACGCCTCCATCCCAGGGACGGCCGTGCTGTCGGTCAACGGAACCACCGTCGAACGGCTGGCCTTCGCCACCGGCGCAACCAAGGGCTCCACCATCGGCGACAGCACCATCCCCGGTTCACCCCTCAAACCGTCGTACGTCGAGAAGCCGTTGCCGCGCGGGTTGTTCCAGGCCGGGGAGAACGTGCTGGAGCTCTTCAAGGACCAGGGCTCGTGGATCGCCTACGACGCCATCGGCCTCTACGCCCGCCACTGACCTCTAGTACTGGCCCGGAGTCTTCCACTGGCCCAGCGTTGTTAGCGGCTGATGGTGATGCGGAGGATTCGGTCGTCACCGTCCTTGACGTCGCCGCGGCCGTCGGTGTTGGACGTCGTCAGCCAGAGTGAGCCGTCGGGCGCCGCCTCAACTGTGCGGAGCCGGCCGAACTGCCCGTTGAAGAACGCCACCGGCTCGCCCACTCGCTTCCCGCCCGCGACCGGGATCGCCCACAGCCGCTCACCTCTCAGCCCCGCCATGAAGATGTGGCCCTGGGCAAACGCTGCACCGGACGGCGACGCATCATCCGTACCCCATTGGGCGATCGGATCCACCATCCCTTCGAGCCCGGAGTTCCCCTCGGCCGCCGGCCAGCCGTAGTTCGCCCCGGCCGTGATCGCGTTCAACTCATCCCACGTGTTCTGCCCGAACTCGGCGGCGTACAACTGGTTCCCGTCGAACGCGAGCCCCTGCACGTTGCGATGCCCCTTGGAGTACCAAAGCCGGTTCCCGGGATTTCCCGGCGCCGGCTGACCATCCGTGGTGATGCGAAGAATCTTGCCGCCAAGGGACCCGTCGTCCTGCGAGTTCTGCCCCTCACTCCCATCACCGGTCCCGACGTACAGGAACCCATCCGGCCCGAACCGCAACCTGCCCCCGTTGTGAATCGACGCCATCGGAATCCCGTCGAGAATCACCTGCGGATCGTCGATCCGGTTGTTCCGATACGTCAATCTGGCGATCCGGTTGTCCTCACCGGTCGAGTAATACGCATAGACATAAGGCCTCGTCGGGTACTTCGGATCAACCGCAAGCCCGAGCAACCCACCTTCGGAGGACGAATCCACCCCCGGCACAGTCCCCACCTCGGTGACCTGGCCCCCCGAGATCCGCTTGACCTTCCCCGAATCCCGCTCAGCCACCAACGCACTCTTGTCCGGCAAAAACGCCAGCCCCCACGGCACCTCGATCCCAGTAGCCACAGTCCCTGCCACCTGGAGCTGCACCGGCCCAGCCTGCGCAGTACCGGATGCCGATGGCGTAGTACTGGTCCGCGGCGGCGTAGTACTCGCAGTGGCGCTCGGCGTAGACACGGACGGCGCCGCATCCGCACCCCCGTCAGAACACCCAGCCGCCAACGCAGCCGTAGCAACCACCACAGCCGCAGCCCGCCCCCGCCACCCATCCACCCGGCCGCCCCTTGCCTCCAGCACCGTCATCTCCCTCAATAGACAACCTCGCACCCAACCTAACGACCCACCCCACCCCAAGGTTGCAGCTATCACCGTTTGCGCTGCACCAGAACGCCTGGATGAATCGTCCCGGGTCTGATGGAGGCTCTCATTCCATGGAGGATGAGAGTTATGGCAGCACCGAGGAAGTATGGCGACGAGTTGCGTGAGCGGGCGACCCGGTTGGCGGTGGAGGCGCGCGAGGATCCGGCGGCACGGTCGGGAGCTGTTGGTCGGATCGCGGAGCAGTTGGGTGTTCACCGTGAGACGTTGCGTGGGTGGGTCCGGCAGGCTGAAGTCGATGGCGGAGTCCGGCCCGGCACGACCAGTGACGACTCGAAGCGGATCGCGGATCTCGAGCGGGAGAATCGCGAGTTGAGGCGTGCCAACGAGATCTTGCGGACGGCGTCAGCGTTTTCGCGGCCGCGGAGCTCGACCGCAAGATCAAGTAGCGGTGCCGACAGCGGTGCTGGTCGACTACATCGATCAGCACCGCGACCGGTTCGGGGTCGAGCCGATCTGTGAAGTCCTGGAGTCTGCTGGGACCAAGATCGCCCCGAGTACTTACTACGCCGCGAAGGCCCGGCCACTGTCGGCGCGCGCCGTGCGCGATCTCGAGCTGGTGCCTGTGATCTGCCAGGTCCACAAGGACAACCTCGGCGTCTACGGCGCCCGCAAGGTTCACGCCGAGGTCAACCGCATGGGTACGAAGGTGGCTCGGTGCACGGTCGAACGGCTGATGAAGGCCGCAGCGTTACGCGGGATCAGCCGGGACAAGACCCGCAAGACCACGACCGGCGACGGTGCCGAGACTCCAGCGCCGGCCGACCTGGTCAAACGTCAGTTCGCCGCGCAGGCTCCCAACCAGCTGTGGGTGGCGGATCTGACCTATGTCCGCACGCACTCGGGATGGGTCTACGCCGCGTTCGTCCTCGACGTGTTCTCCCGCATGGTCGTGGGCTGGCAGGTGTCAACCAGGTTGCGCACCGACCTGGCCCTCGATGCCCTCGAAATGGGGCTGTGGTTGCGGCAGCGGGCCGGCCAGGACGTCGCCGGCCTCACACATCACAGCGATCGCGGAGTGCAGTATCGAGCCATCCGCTACACCGAATGGCTCGCCGAGGCCGAGGCCGTCGCATCCGTTGGCAGTAGGGGCGATTCGTACGACAATGCCATGGCCGAGGCGTTCAACTCACTGTTCAAGGCCGAGTGCATCCGCAACCCCGTCATGCGACCCAAAGAAGGCTGGAGGTCGGTCGGGGACGTCGAGATCGCCGTTGCTGAATACAT
The DNA here is from genome assembly GCF_035687465.1 of Kribbella sp. NCBI lineage: Bacteria > Bacillati > Actinomycetota > Actinomycetes > Propionibacteriales > Kribbellaceae > Kribbella > Kribbella sp. The sequence goes on along the minus strand of NZ_DASRXP010000364.1, from coordinate 5,859 downwards.
CGACTGGTTCAACCATCGCAGGTTCCACGGCGAGATCGGACTCATCCCGCCCGCCGAACTCGAGGCCAACCACTGGGCCAACATCGAACCACAGCACTACCCTGAAATCCCGGTCCTCACCGAGACCGGATCCAACTAACCGAGCCTCCACGAAACCCGGGGCGATTCAGTTGCGCATTGTGTTGCGGCAAGGTACCGGGTCATCGTCGTCACGAACTATGGCGTGGTTGTCCGTGGAGATGTCCTGGAGGCCGAGATGCTTCGATGGCCGGTGTGACGAGGTGAAGTCGTGGGGTTCGCGAGGGCGTTACCCGAGCGAACCCCACGGACTGAAGGATGCCGCTCAGCTGCCCCAAGTTGGGCGGAGGGGGAAGTGGGCGTTGGCGTTTTCGTCCAGTTTTACGGCGAGGACTTGGTGGAGTTGGGTGTTGTTGCGTTCGAAGCCCACGCGGCAGGCGGCCAAGTACAAGCCCCAGACCTTGGCGGTGGGGTAGCCGACCTCGGCTACTGCTTCGTCCCAGTGGGTGACGAGGTTTTCGGACCAGCCCTTGAGGGTCAGGGCGTAGTGCTCGCGGAGGTTTTCTTCGTGGCGTACTTCGAAGCCTGCGTCCTGGGCGTCGGCGATGATGCGGCCGGAGCCGATCAGTTCGCCGTCGGGGAAGATGTAGCGGTCGATGAAGGCCCCGGTTGAGCGGAAGCGGTTGTCGGGCCGGGTGATCGTGTGGTTCAGCAGGCGGCCGCCGGGCTTGAGGCGGTCGAGGAGGAAGCCGAAGTACGACGGGTAGTTGCGGACGCCGATGTGTTCCGTCAGGCCGATCGAGCTGATTGCGTCGAAGTCGCGCTCGGAGACGTCGCGGTAGTCGGAGAACCGGACCTCCGCGAGATCCTCGAGTCCCTCGCGCTTGATCGCTTCCGTCGCCCACTCGGCCTGCGCCGCGGAGAGCGTGACGCCGAGCGACTTCACGCCGTACTCGCGGGCCGCGTGGCGGACCATGCCGCCCCAGCCGCAGCCGACGTCGAGCAGTCGCTGGCCGGCCTTGAGGTCAAGCTTGCGTGCGACGAGGTCGTACTTCTCGTACTGCGCTTGCTCCAGCGAAGCGTCAACCGTGGGAAAGACCGCGCACGTGTACGTCATCGACGGCCCGAGGATGTACTCGTAGAACGTGTTCGACACGTCGTAGTGGTGGTGGATCGCAGCCTTGTCCCGCGTCCGCGAGTGCCGCAGACCTTCGAAGGTACGACGCCACTTCGGCAGGTGCTCCTGCGGCGGAGGGGGCGGCGGCTTCAGGTGGCTCCAGCCCAGACCGCGGACTATCCGCAGCGCCTCCGCGGGCGTGGGGCGCTCGAAGTGGAGCTGGTTGAGCATCATCTTCATCAGGTCGTACGGGTTGCCCGGGTGGGTGCCCTCGATCTCGAGATCGCCCTGGACGTAGGCACGGACCATGCCGAGGTCGCCAGGTGCGGTCAGGACGTACGACAGGCCGCGCTCGGTGGCCAGGTGCATGTGAATGGGGGAGTCCTCGGGCCCGGTCGCACTGCCGTCGTACGCGGTGAACCGGAAAGGAAGTCCCTCGGGAGCCACTGTCGTGAGCGCTGCTGCGATCGATACCTGCGTCGAGATCGTTGCGGTCATCGGCGCGTCACCGCCTTTTCGTAGAGCCCGGTCAAGCGGGCGTCGGGGTCGTAACGGGCTTTCACCTCTGTCAGGGCCGGGACGTTGTACAGCTGGTCGAAGGTGTCTCGGTCGTAATAAGCATCGGAGTACAGCGATTTGTGGCCGTTGAAGTCGCCGACGGCCGCCTCGATCTTGCGGTTCACGTCACCGTCCTCGGCGCCGGGCGCGATCGCGACGGTGCCCCAGAAGCCGACGTTGACGTAGGTCTCGCCCGGCTTCAGCGGGTACAACGGCCATTCGGTTGCCCCGCGCAACCTCAGCGGGCAGAGCCAGACCGGTCGCATCCCCACCTCGGCGTCGAACCAGCGCAGGAAGCCTGCCAACTCCGAGGCCGGGATCTCCACGTCCTGGACGACGCGTTCGCGGTCGGGGTTGCCCTTGCGGCGATTGATGCGGGCGGCAACTTGATGACGGTTCTCGAACCCGATGATCTTGTGATAGACGTCACTGCGCCGGAGCCGCCGCGGCCAGACCCGCCGTACCCAGGGGTTCTGTGCGCCGAAGGCGGCCGAGCACCAGAACCAGTCGGTGTCCCAGCGCCAGAGGTAGTCATGCGCGGTGAGGAAGTCGTTGGATCGTTGCTGGATCGACCGGTAGAAGATCTGCTGGCCCGTGTAGTCGCTGGTCTCCACAGTGGCGTCGCTGTTGCGGCCAAGCGTGAGGTAGGCCTCGGACGGACTGAAGGCGACCCCGTCGACGAAGTGCACCGGCTCACCCTCGTAGGTGCTGTCGGCAACGATCGACGCGATCGCCGGAGCCAGCTCGTCCAGACCGAGCCGCACGTGCCGGAGCGCGACGTACGGTGAGATCCGGTCGAGCTCGATCCGCAAGCGGGTCGCATAGCCGAGAGAGCCGTAGGAGTTGGGGAAAGTCCTGAACAAGTCGGCGTGTTCACCGGTCGGTCGCGCCGTCACCAGTTCGCCCGAACCGGTGAGGATGTCGAGCTCCAGCACGGACTCGTGCGGCAGCCCGGCGCGGAACGACGACGACTCGATGCCGAGCCCGGTCACCGCGCCGCCGAGGGTGATCGTCTTCAGTTGCGGCACCACCATCGGGACCAGCCCGTGCGGCAGCGTCGCGGCGACCAGATCCTCGTAGGTGCACATGCCCTGGACGTCGGCGGTCCGGGCGACGGGGTCGATGCTGATCACCCCTGTGAGGCCGGACACATCGAGCCCAGGTGTCTCAACCGCCGTCCGGGGACGGAACAGGTTGGAGCTGCGCTTCGCCAGCCGGACCGGCTGACCGGCCGGAATCCGCTGGTAGGACTCGCGCAGTCGCCCCACCGCCTGATCGTGATCCAGTGTCGAGGCAAGACCCGATGTCGAAGGCACCAATCCAGAGTACGACGGGATTCCGGGTCCGGCACGGTATTACCGTCCAGGGTTCGAGTGACCTTGAAGACCACCTGATCCAGTGGTCCGGTGCCGGCGAGTAGCCCGCGAAGAATTGTCCGGGCGGGCGAGTAGGTTCGTTCCATGGCTGATGCGGTGAAGACCTGGCTGCCGTGGGAGGACCCCGACGACTTCCTCGGCGGGTTGCCCCAGGGCATCGACGCGGAGTACTTCGCGGGCGGTGACCGGCCGGGTTCGCTGGAGTCGGTGGAGTTCTACGTGCCCAGCTACATGGGTGGCACCGGGATCGTCGAGGTGATCTCGGAGATGCCGGCCCTCAAGGTGGTCCAGACGCAGACCGCCGGGTACGAGAACGTCCTGCCGTACCTGCGCGAGGGGGTCACCTTGTGCAATGCCCGCGGCGTCCACGATGCGTCCACCGCCGAGCTCGCGGTCGGGCTGATCCTGGCGTCGTACCGGCAGTTGCCGCGCGCGGTGAAGAACCAGGAGCGCGAGGTGTGGCCGACGTCGTACGCGGAGGTCGACGACTCGCTCGCCGACCGGACCGTACTGATCCTCGGGTACGGCTCGATCGGCGAGGCGCTGGAGCGGCGGCTCAGCGGGTTCGAGTGCGACGTGATCCGGGTGGCGCGGCGGGCCAGAGAAGGGGTTTCCCCGATCTCGGAGCTGCCCGACCTGCTGCCGAAGGCCGATGTCGTGGTGTTGCTGACACCGGCCACGGAGGAGACCCGCGGCATGGTCGACGCGAAGTTCCTCGGGCAACTCAAGGACGGCGCGCTACTGATCAACGTCGCGCGCGGTGTCATCGTGGACACGGACGCGTTGCTCACCGAGCTCAATGCGGGCCGGATCAGGGCCGCGGTGGACGTGACCGACCCTGAGCCGTTGCCCGCCGGTCATCCGCTGTGGTCTGCTCCGAACGTGCTGATCAATCCGCATCGCGGCGGAGCGTCGACAGCGTTCTCGCCGCGCGTCGCACGTCTGGTCCGGGCGCAATTGGAGCGCTACACGACCGGTGAGCCGTTGATCAACGTGGTGGCGGGACCGCCGCGCTAACTAGAAGGGACGACGATGTCCGAGGCCGTACTGCTGATCGGGACCAAGAAGGGGCTCTGGATCGGACGGAGCGACGCCGAGCGCCGGAAGTGGACGCTCGAGGGGCCGCAGTTCGAGATGCAGGGCGTCTACTCGGTCGGCGTCGACACCCGGGGCGAGCGACCGAGGCTGTTCGCGGGCGGGACCAGCGAGCACTGGGGGCCTGCAGTCTTCCATTCCGACGACCTCGGCCGCACCTGGGACGAGCCGCCGGAGGGCTCGATCGGCTTTCCCAAGGATGCCGAGGCGTCGCTCGAGCGGGTCTGGCAGATCCAGCCGGCGCCTGCTGAGCAGCCCGGAATCGTGTACGCCGGTGCGCAGCCGTCCTCGTTGTGGAAGTCGACCGACGGGGGAGTCACCTTCGACCTGGTCCGCGGCCTGTGGGATCACCCGCATCGCAAGGATTGGGGCGCCGGGTTCGGCGGCCAGGCGATCCACACCGTGCTCCCGCACCCCACCGATCCGGGCAAGGTCAGCGTCGCCATGTCGACCGGCGGGGTCTACCGGACCGACGACGGCGGTGAGACCTGGGAGCCGGCGAACCAAGGAATCAAGGCGTCCTTCTTCCCCGACCCGTACCCCGAGTTCGGCCAGTGCGTGCACAAGCTCGCCTCGCACCCTGACGTTCCGGAGCGGATGTTCGCGCAGAACCACCACGGGGTCTACCGGTCCGACGACAGCGGCACGATCTGGAAGTCGATCGCGGACGGGCTGCCCTCGGACTTCGGGTTCCCGATCGTGGTGCACCCGCACGAGCCGGAGACCGTCTACGTCTTCCCGCTGATCGCCGACGGCAACCGGATCCCCACCGACGCGACCTGCCGGGTCTACCGCTCCCGTGACGCCGGATCCACGTGGGAGCCCTTGACGAACGGCCTGCCCCAGGTCCCGTCGTACGCGCCGGTCCTTCGCGACGCGCTCTGCACCGACCAGGGTTCACCGGGCGGCATCTATCTCGGCACGCGTGACGGCTGCGTCTACGCGAGCGCCGACGCCGGCGACACCTGGACCGAAGTGGCCCGCCACCTTCCCGACGTCCTGACCGTCCGCGCCGCCGTGATCTGACCCGTACTGCGTGCCGCCGCGCGCTGGTGATCCGCCCGGCGGCCGGGCAGAGGTGGCGTTCGCACGAGGGAGAGGTGGAGCGATGGCTGTAGTGGTGAAGTTGCCGACGGTGTTGCGGCCGTTCGCGGGAGGTGCCGAGCAGGTGGACGTCGCGGCCGCGGGAGAGCCGACAGTCGGCGCTGTGTTCGCGGAGTTGGAGCGGCAGCATCCGGCATTGCGGCGGCGGTTGACCGATGAGCAGGGCGTGCTCAGGCGACATGTCAACGTGTTCCTGGGCGACGACAACGTCCGCGATCTCGATGGCCTCGAGACCCGGCTGTCCGACGGCGCCGAACTCCTGATCCTCCCGAGCGTCGCCGGCGGCTGAAAGAGCAGCACCTCGGCGGCGTCGCGACGTAAGGCGACCGGCCGGTTTCGCCTGGTGCGCAGGGGGGTTGCGGGGTTGTGGGGTGGTCCGGCGGCGTCCTACTGTCGACGGGTGGGTGCCCGGCGACGGGTAACCGCGGGGAGGGCGCCATATGCATGCGTTTCTCGATCGTCTCGGCCGGGGGGCCGCTCGTCATCACTGGTGGGTGATCGGCGCCTGGGTGCTGATCGTCGTGGGGCTGTTCGCGCTCCGATCGGCCTTCGGTGGCAGCTACGTCAACAACTACACGGTTCCGGGCAGCG
>NZ_DASRXP010000363.1:0-3790 GCF_035687465.1 Kribbella sp. | reverse complement strand
AGGCGCGCGCCCCCGTCCGGGGCGCGACCCGCGACTAGGTGTTGTGCGGGAAGCCCAGGTTGATCCCGCCGTGGCTCGGGTCGAGCCAGCGCTGGGTCACGACCTTGCCGCGCGTGAAGAAGTGCACGCCCTCGGTGCCGTGCGCGTGGGTGTCGCCGAACAGCGAGTTCTTCCAGCCGCCGAACGAGTAGTACGCCATCGGGACCGGGATCGGCACGTTGACGCCGACCATGCCGACCTCCACCTCGGTCTGGTACCGGCGCGCCGCCCCACCGTCATTGGTGAAGATCGCGGTGCCGTTGCCGTACGGATTCGAGTTCACCAGGTCCAGCGCCGCGTCGTACGAGGAGACGCGGACGACGGACAGCACCGGGCCGAAGATCTCGTCGGTGTAGATCGACATGTCGGGCGTGACCTTGTCGAACAATGTCGGGCCGAGCCAGAAGCCGTCGTCACCGCCGTCGAACGGTCCTTCACGGCCGTCGACCGTCAGCTCGGCGCCGGCCTCGACCCCGGCCTCGACGTACCCGACGACCTTGTCGCGGTGCGGTCCGGTGACGAGTGGGCCCATGTCGCAGCCGCGGGTCCCGTCGCCGGTCTTCAGCGTCGCCATCCGCTCACGGATCTTGCCGACCAGGTCATCGGCGACCGGCTCGACGGCGATCAGTGCGGAGATCGCCATGCAGCGCTCTCCCGCCGAGCCGAAGCCCGCGTTCACCGCGGCGTCCGCAGCCAGGTCGAGGTCGGCGTCGGGCAGCACGACCATGTGGTTCTTGGCGCCGCCGAGGGCCTGGACACGCTTGCCGTTCGAGGTGCCCTTCTCGTAGACGTACCGCGCGATCGGGGTGGAGCCGACGAACGAGACGGCCTTGATGTCCGGGTGCTCGAGCAGCCGGTCGACGGCCTCCTTGTCACCGTGGACGACGTTCATCACGCCATCGGGCAGCCCGGCCTCCTTCCACAGCGCGGCCACGGCGTTGACCGCCGACGGGTCCTTCTCAGACGGCTTGATCACCACGCTGTTGCCACAGGCGACCGCGATCGGGACGAACCAGAGCGGCACCATCGCCGGGAAGTTGAACGGAGAGATCACCGCGACCGTGCCGAGCGGCTGGCGGATCGAGTACACGTCGACGTTGGTCGACACGTTCTCGCTGAACCCACCCTTCATCAGATGCGGGATGCCGCAGGCGAACTCGACCACCTCGAGCCCGCGAGTGACCTCGCCGAGCGCGTCGGACAGCACCTTGCCGTGCTCGGCGGTGATCCGGGCGGCGATGTCCTCCTTGCGCTCGTTCAGCAACTGGCGGAAGGCGAACAGCACCTGCGCACGCTTGGTGAGCGACGTCCGGCCCCACGCCTTCGAGGCGTCATGGGCGACCTTCACCACCTCGTCGACCGTTGCGGCCGACGCCAGATCCAGCTCGCCGGTGACCTCGCCGGTCGCGGGGTTGTAGACCTTGCTGGTGCGCTCGGAGACGCCCGTCCACGGGGTCCCGCCGACCAGATGGGTGATTCGCTCAGTGCTCACAGCTGCATCCCTTGCTTCATCGGTGTTACGGACTTGCCCTGCTCGGTACTACGGGTTGTGGCGGGCCTGGATCTCACCCGAGCACCTCGCTCCGGCGTACCATCTCGACCTCTACCGGACGGCCTTCCTGCAGGGACTGCACTCCGGCCGTGCAGACCGCGGCTGCGGCGTACCCGTCCCAGGCCGTCGGACCGTCGATCCCGCCCTGCGCCACGGCGCTCACCCAGCGCTGGACCTCGATGTCGTACGCCGATCCGAAGCGGACCCGGAAATCGTCCGGCACCGCACCACCCCAGTGTCCGGCGGTCTTGGTCAGCACGTCGACCCCGAGGCCGATGGTGGCACTGCCCTTCTCGGCCACCGCCTCGCAGCGAACCTCGTACCCGACCTGGAAGTTGACGAACACCTCCACGTCGGCCAGCGCCCCACCCGCCATCTCGAAGACCGCGAACTGCGGATCGAGCACCCCGGAACCGACCAGGCTGGTCGGCTTCGGGGTGTGCACGGTGATCCGGGCGATCTCGTCGTCGAACAGCCAGCGCGCCACATCGACCTCGTGCACCAGGGAATCGCGCACGATCATCTCGCTGCGGAACGTCGCCGGGACCGTCTTGTTCCGGTGCACGTTGTGCAGCAGCAGCGTCCGGCCGAGCTCACCCGAGTCGAGCAACCGCTTCAGGGCCGCGTACTCCGGGTCGAAGCGGCGCATGAACCCGACCTGGATCAGGGGTTTCCCGACCTTGTGCTCGGCCTCGACCACCCGCAACGCCGACTCGGTGTCCATCGTCAGCGGCTTCTCGCACAGCACCGGCTTCTGGTGCTCCAGACAGGCGAACAGTTGCTCGGCATGAGCGAACCCCGGCGAGGCGAGGATGACCGCGTCCACCTCGTCATCGGCGATCAGCGCGAGCGGATCACCGATCACCCGGACATCGCCGAGGGCGGCCGCGAGTGCGTCCGCCCGCGCAGTGTCCGGATCGGAGACCGCGACGAGCCGCGCACCCGCAGTACTGCGGGCAACCCGCTCGGCATGGTCGGCGCCCATGATTCCGACGCCGACGATGCCGATCCGGAGGTCCGTCATCCTTACTCCTTCTTGTCCTCCGGCCGGGCCGGCTCGACCGGCTCGACGGCCGGACCGGCCGGGCTGACGACGAGGCCCGGATCGATGTCACGCAACTCGTGGCTGAGGGCCTCGAGCTCCGAACCGCCGGCCATCTCGGTGGTCAACTGCTCCAACGTGATCTCCGACCGGTGGGTGTCCAGCGCGACCCGGCCCAGCTTCAGGATCACGAAGTGGTTGCCGACCAGGTAGGCGTGGTGCGGGTTGTGGGTGATGAAGATGACGCCGATGCCCTCGTCGCGGGCCTTGACGACGTACTTGAGCACTACGCCGGACTGATTCACACCGAGGGCCGCCGTCGGCTCGTCCAGGATCAGCACCTTGGCGCCGAAGTAGATCGCCCGGGCGATCGCGACGCACTGGCGTTGACCACCCGACAACTTGCCCACCGGCTGTTCCAGGTTGGGGATCGAGATCCCCATTTTCGCCAGCTCCTGCTGCGCGATCCGCTTCATCTGCGCGGAGTCGAGGATCCCGAACGGCCCTTTGGTGAGCTCGTTGCCGAGGAAGAAGTTCCGCCAGACCGACATCAGCGGAGCCAGGGCGAGATCCTGGTAGACGGTGGCGATGCCGGCGTCCAGCGACTCCCGTGGCGAGGAGAAGTGTCGCTCCTCGCCGTTCACCGACATGGTCCCCGAGGTGTAGTCGTGCAGGCCGGCGATGATCTTGATCAGTGTCGACTTGCCCGCGCCGTTGTCACCGAGCACGCAGGTGATCTCCCCCTGCCGGACCGACAGGGACACCCCGCGGAGGGCCTGGATGTTGCCGTAGCTCTTGCCGACGTCCTCCAGGAGGACGATCGGGGTGTTCGGGCTGGTGCTCGCCTCGATCGCGAAGCTGTCAGTGGTGGTCATCGCGCATCCGCCTTGTTCTTGACGACGAGGTTCACGATCGTGGCCAGCAGCAACATCACGCCGAGGAAGGTCGCGAACCAGTCAGCGTTCCAGCCGGCGTAGACCACGCCCAGTTGCACCATGCCGAAGATCAATGCTCCAACGGCACCGCCGACCACCGAGCCGTAGCCTCCGGTCAGCAGGCAGCCGCCGACGACCGCGGCGATGATGTACAGGAACTCCTTGCCGACACCTTCACCCGACTGCACGACGCCGTTCTGGACGAACAGCAACTGCATACCG
>NZ_DASRXP010000362.1:0-7895 GCF_035687465.1 Kribbella sp. | reverse complement strand
TGTCGACGCTGCTGCTCGCCGGGCTGTACTTCTCGTTGTCGGCCTTCCTGGACCCGGCGCCGCTGAACCCGGTGACGGTGTCCAAGTACACCAAGGACTCCGAGGGCAAGTTGAAGCTCAAGCCCGGTCATACGTTCCAGGCTGCCGACTTGTCCAGCATCGAGTCCGCGGTGAACTACACCACCATGCAGACGATGCGGAACTACTCGGCCGGCGCGCTCGGGGTGCTGTTCGCGGTGAGTCTGGGCACGGGCTGGTGGTTGTCCGGCCGGGCGCTGCGTCCGGTCCGGCAGATCACCACGACCGCGCAGGACATCTCCGCCACGGACCTGTCCCGGCGGATCGCGTTGGACGGGCCGCGCGACGAACTCCGCAACCTGGCCGACACCGTGGACGACATGCTCGAACGGCTGGAGACCGCCTTCGTCGCCCAGCGGCAGTTGGTCGACGACGCGTCCCACGAGTTGCGCAACCCGCTGGCGGTGATCCAGGCCAACGTCGACGCAGTACTGGCTCATGACGACACCCCGGCGGAGGACCGCGCCCAGGCGACCGCGATCGTCAGCCGCGCGATCCAGCGGATGACCCGGTTGGTCGAGGACCTGCTGGCGTCGGCCCGCCGGTCGTCGCCCGCCTTCGTCGACGCCGATGTCGATCTGGCGGCGATCGCTGGTGAAGCCGCTGAGGAGTACGCCCTGCTCGTCGCCGACCGCGAACTACACCTGGTACGCCGCCTCGCGCCCGGCCCGATCGCCGCCGGAGACGCTCAGGCCCTCCGACGCGCGGTCGACAACCTGCTCTCCAACGCAGTACGCCTGGCTCGCGGCGGCAGCGAACTGGTCCTGGCCGTCGGAAGCCGCAACGGCTGGGCCTGGATCGCCGTCCGCGACGAAGGCCCCGGCATCGCCGAAGAAGACGCCGACCGGGTCTTCGACCGCTTCTTCCGCTCCGGCCAACGCCAACCACCCGCCACGGTCCCCTCCACCGGCCAACGCCGAGCCGGCCTGGGCCTGGCCATCGTCCGCCAGATCGCCGAATCCCACGGCGGCACGGTCTCCCTGCACTCCGAGGTAGGCGTCGGCAGCACCTTCATCCTCTGGCTCCCCGAACGCTCCCTCACCAAAACCCCCCGAAGCCCAGCACCGCCGACCGAGGACCCCCTCGGCGCCCGTCCGTAGCTCAGGCGCCGAGGGTAGGCCCCCAAGGAATCAGGTCCGACGGACCGCGAGGCCGTCGAGCTGGTTGGTCTTGCCGGCGTCGCGGATGGTCAACTTCACGGTGCCGGAGAGGAAGGCGGACGGCGTCGGCAGCGGGATGATCGCCTGGTACTCGGTGGTGGCCTTGTAGAGACTGACCGTGCCGACCACCTTGCCGCCGTAGGTGACCGTCAACGTCCCGCAGGTGGCGCACTTGGTGGCGACCAGGAACAGCCGCTTGGCCTGGACCGTGCGGGTAACGGACGCACCCTTGGTCCCCGAACTGGTCACCGTGCCCAGGTAGTACACGCCGTTGGTGCCCCGGCTCCATCCGGTCGCCGTCAGCGCGCGATCGTCCAGCGGACGGGAGAAGCAGCGCTCCGCCGTCCAACCGGAGACGTTGCCGAAGACATCGCGAGCGCGCACCGACACGCAAAGCTCATTGCCTGCAGCAACGTTCAGGGTGATCGACTTGGCCTTGGTGGCCGACGCCGCAGTGACGTAGGCACCGAAGTTCCCCAGGTAGGTGGCCGTCCGGTAGCGCACGTCGTACGAGCCGATGCCGCTGGAGTCGGCGCCGGTGTACGCGATGGTGGCGGTGGCGGCCTTCGTGACGTCGAAGGTCGGCGAGGTGAGCTGCGCGGTGGGCGCGACCGCGTCGACGTTCAGGTAGCGGACGGCGTGGCTGCCGCGGCCACCTGCCTCGACGGCCGAGACCTTGAGGACGTGGGTTCCGGAGGTGACGCCGGTCTGCTGGAAGGGCGAGGTGCAGGGAGACCTCGGCGTACCGTCCAGCTCACAGGTGACGCTGACCGGGGTCGCCAGACCGGTGAGGTCGAAGGGCACCGAGAGGTTCGGGCCGACGACTGTCGCGGTCGGCTTGATCGCCACCCGGTAGCCCTGCCAGACCGCCGAGCCGATCAGCTCACCGGCCGGGGCGTCGAAGAGGAACGCGCTGCTCCGCCGAAGCACGCCTTCCGGGCTCACCGGCACGGTGAACAGGCTGCTGCCCGCGGCCGTCCGCCGATTGAGTATCAGGCCGGATGTGTTCGGCGCCCAGCTCAGTGACTCGGCGCTGGTTCCGCCGCTGTCCCCGACCTGGGCCGTGCCGCCGCCGACCGGGATCATCGCCGCGGCAGTCCCCTTCAGATAGGCGATCCACAGACCGTTCGGCGAGACCGCAGGGTCGCGGGCGAGTTCGGTACCCGCGTAGGTGGTGAGAACAGCTCCGTTGACCCGCGCCTGGACCCGCTGCAACAGGCTGCTGGTCTGGCCTGCTACGACCAGGGTCTGGCTGTCCGGCAGCCAGGTGGGGCCGGCCATACCGCAGCCGACCCGGATCGGGGTTCCGCCGGCCACCGCGACGATGTCGATGCAAGTGGAGCCGTCCGGCTGGAGTCGCTCGACGGCGATCCGCGTGCCGTCCGGCGACCAGGCCGGCTTGGCGATGCCACTCGAACCGTCGAGGATCTTCACCGGTGGGGCCTGAGGTGCGACGGCCGAGACGGACCACAGGCTGGTCCGGCCCTGCGAGAAGGCCACCTGCCGGCCGTCCGGCGACACAGCGATGTCCGGGTCGACCTGCTGCGTCGCCCCGGAGGCGGCCAACGGAACCACCTGAGTTGCACCCTGGGCGGCGAGCTGGCCGAGGTAAGTACGGGTGACGCCGTCCGACCCCTTCGCCGTGGAGGCGACCGTGATGGCTTCGCTTCTCGGCGCGGCCTCGACCGGCGTACTGGCCGGACCTTCACCGTCGGCGTTCACGCCGACGACGGCGTACGTCGCGCCCGGGATCCGCTGGACGTCCGCCCAGCTGTGGGCGGTGGCCGGGCCACGTGCCACCGAGTAGGTGGTCTCGGCGCCGTTGGCGATCCGGTGGACGACGAAGCCGGTCACCCCGTCGGCCGTGCCCTCGTCGGCGGGAAGGTTCCAGGTCAGATCGACACCGGTGAAGGTGCCCATCGCCCGCACCGCCAGTGGGACCGACGGCAGCCCGGCAGCTGCCACCTGGGCCTGCGGAAATGCAGCAGGAGTGGCGACAGCGGCCGGTAGAACGGTGGTCAGGGCAACTACAGACAGTGCCAGTGGCGCGACCAAGCGCAGGGACGTGCGCAACAGAACCCCCATGAGTCAGTGCGGGCGCGGTGATCGCACCCGCACTGTTATCGGCCTGGAAAGCCAAGCGTTACCAACGATTGCATCACACCGCCCGATCCTTGCCTCCAGCAAGGACCGAGGTCAGCTGTGGGTGGGATGGGGCTTGCTGAGCACGGGGCGGGTGCCTGCCAGGACGGAGGCGTAGAGCTCCCGGACGTGGGCGGCATCGGTCTCCGTCATGACCGGGGACTCGGGCTTGCCGGTGGCAACTTCCCAGGTCGGCGGGTTGTCCTCACCAGAGACAGCCCAGGCGGCCTGGCGCGCGGCGCCCAGCGCGACGTACTCCCCCGGCTCCGGCAACACCACGGGTGCACCCAGCAGCGCAGGAGCGAGAGCCTGTACTGCGCGGGAGCGGGCGGCCCCGCCCAGCAGGAGAACCCTGTGGACCGGGAGGCCTTGCGCCCGGAGCGCGTCAACGGCATCCGCCAGTCCGCAAAGCATGCCTTCCACCGCGGCCCGAGCCATCGTGGACGGTTGTGCCGTCGCCCGGGTGAGTCCGTAGATCAACCCGGTCGAGTGCGGTAGATCCGGAGTCCGTTCGCCGTCCAGATAGGGCAGTAACACGAGTCCCGCACTGCCGGCCGAGGTAAGAGCCGCCTCGTCGAACTCCGCGAGATCCATCCCGAGCAACTGCGCGGTCGCCGACAACACCCGGGCGGCATTCAAGGTGCACACCAGCGGGAGATATCCGCCGGTGGCGTCCGCGAATCCCGCGACGAATCCGCTCGGGTCCGTCGTTGGCGTAGTACTGGTGGCGAACGCCGTACCGCTGGTGCCGAGGGAGACGGCGACGTCGCCGGGCTGCAGGTCCAGGCCCAGCGCTGCGGCCATGTTGTCGCCTGTTCCCGCGGCAAGCGCCGCACCGGAAGCGGTCTGGCCGACGATCTCCCGAGGACCGGCAACGCGCGGCAGGGCCAGCGAGCGTCCGAAGGCCAGCTCCACCAGGTCGGGCCGATAGGCGTTGTCAGTGGGCGACCACCAGCCGGTGCCGGAGACGTCGCCGCGGTCGGTGGTGAGGTCCTCGATGCCGTGCCGGTCGGCGGCCAGCCGCTGGGTCATCCAGTCGTGCGGCAGCGCGACAGCCTCCGCACGACCAGCCGCGTCAGGCGCCGCGCTCCGAATCCAGCGAAGCTTCGTGACAGTGAAGCTCGGCACCGGAACGGATCCGGTCGCCGCGGCCCAGGCCTCAGGTCCACCCAGCTCGGAGACCAGTTCGACGGTCGCGTCGGCGGACGACGTGTCGTTCCACAGCACCGCGGGATGGACCACTTCACCGTCGGCATCGAGCAGGACCATGCCGTGTTGCTGACCCCCGACCGAGATGGCCTCCACGCCATCGAGCAGCCCGTCCGAGGCGATCTCCCAGGCCCTGAACCACTCGGCCGGATCCACCTGGGTGGCGTCGGGATGCGGCGCGCGCCCTTCCCGCAGTACCTCCCCGGTGCTCGCGTCACAAACCACGACCTTGGTCGCCTGGGTGGAGCAGTCCACTCCGGCGACCAGTCTGGGCTGGGTCATCTTGTTCCTCTCGGGTGCTCAATCTGTCGCAGCAGCGAGCAGACGCAGTACTTCGCGGGCGAGGTCGGTCGTCGTCACCAGGGTGCTGACCAGGCCGGCCCGCACCGCGGCGATCACAGCCGGAGCGCGGTGGGCACCGGCGGCCAGCGCGACCCGCTCCGCCGGACGGCGCAACTGGTCCACCGACACCGCGATGACCATCTGCTCCAACGGTGACTCGACCAGTTTGCCGTCCATGTCCAGAAGATGCCCGCTGACCTCGGCGACCGCACCACCGGCCAGACCCTCGTCGCGGACCTGCTGGGAGACCGCGTCCCACACAGTGGAACAACCCGCCCGCCACGCACCGATCGCGACCACCGAGATGTCCAGCCCGTCGGCCAGCGCCAACGTGTCGGCGATCCCGGGCTGCCGGCGCAACGCGGTCACCGCCGCGATGTCGTCGACGACCAGCGGAGCGTGTACTGCGTGCGCCGTACCCCCGGCGAGAGCCGCGGCGCGACGCGCGAGATCCATCGTGCTCCCGCCGCCCGCGGGGGTGTGCAACGAGCCGGCCATCTGGATCACGGTGCAGGCCGGCAGCACATCGAGGTGGTCCACCATCGCGTCGACCGCACGGCTCCAGGTCAGGCCGAGAAGGTCACCGTCACGGACCAGCGGACCGACCGTGCGGGCCGCGACGTCGGCGATCTGGTCACGGATCTGCTCGGGTGATCCAGAGGTCTGCGTGACCACGCAGCGCGGCAGGTCCAGCGCCTGGGCGAGCTGCTCGGACAGCGCCCGGTCGATCGGGCTCGGGCTCTTGATCTGGATCTGGACGATGCCGCGCACCCGGGCGTCCTCGAGCAGCCGGGCGACCTTGAACCGGCTCAGGTCGAGCTGCTTGGCGATCTCCACCTTGGAGGCGTTGTCCAGGTAGTAGCGACGGGCGACGTCGGCCAGCAGTTCGTCGTCCTCTTCGCCTTCGCCCAGCGGCAGTCCCCTGTTGTTCACCCGTCACCCCGTTCCCAGATCCGCGTCCCGTGATTCCCGGCACCGTAACTGTTTCAGGGGCCCGCCGCGACCGTTGCTCTGGCTCCTTGCTCGTGCAGCGACGACAGCGCCGACGTGTACGCCTGGACGAACCGCTCGTCGTCGACAAGGTCACCGAAAAGGTCCCGGTCGGACACGAAGAGCAGTGGTTCCTCGCGATTGTGCTGAGCCCGTTCGACCAGCTTGTCGCGCAACCGGTCCACCACCTCGATCGGTTCACCCTGCTCGTCGACGCCCTCGGCGTACCGGGCCCAGGCGGCGATCACCAGCGCGGACCGCGCGATCTCGCCGCCGGTGGCGAGTTGCTGGCGAACGACCGGGACCAGCCACTTCGGGATCCGATCCGAGCTCTCAGCGCAGAGCCGGGCGAGCGTGTCCCGGACCTCCGGGTTGGCGAACCGCTCGATCAGCTGATGCTTGTACTTGTCGAGATCGACCCCCGGTACCGGCGGCAGCGTCGGCGTCGCCTCGTTGTCCATGTAACCGAGCAGGAAGTCGACGAACAGCTTGTCCTGGCAGACCTCGTGCGCATAGCGATAGCCGGCCAGGTAGCCCAGGTAGCAAAGCGCCTGGTGGCTCGCGTTCAACAGCCGCAGCTTCATCAGCTCGTACGGCTCGACGTCGTCCACCAGTTGCACCCCGACGTCCTCGAACGGCGGCCGCTCACCACCGAAGTCGTCCTCCAGCACCCACTGGGTGAACGGCTCGCACACCACCGGCCAGCCGTCCTCGATGCCGAACCTCTCCGCCAGCGCCTCCTTGTCGGCGTCCGCGGTGACCGGGGTGATCCGGTCCACCATCGAGTTCGGGAACCGCACCTCGCTCTCGATCCAGTCCGCCAACTCGGGATCCTTCAGCCGCGCGAACGACGTCAGCATCTTTTTCGCGACATGACCGTTGCCCGGGATGTTGTCGCAGGACATCACTGTGTACGCCGGTACGCCGGCCGCCCGCCGTCGGGCCAGACCTTCGACCACCAATCCGAACGCACTCGTCGGCACCGCGCCGGGCTCCAGGTCGTGCTGGAGCCCAGGGTCGCCCGGGTCGAACTCACCTGTCACCTGGTTGACGTGGTAACCGCCTTCGGTGATGGTCAGCGACACGATCCGGGTGGCCGGATCGGTCATCCTGGTGAGCACCGTTTCGGGGTCGTCCGGCGCGTACAGGTACTCGACGATCGACCCGATCACCCGAGGGTCCATCGTCCCGTCCGGGTGCTTGATCACCAACGTGTACAGCCCGTCCTGTGCCTGCAGAACGTCCCGCATCCGCTGGTCCGGCGGCATCGTGCCGACCCCGCAGATCCCCCAGTCGAGCGCCTTGCCTTCGTTCATCAGCTGGTCGAGATACATCGCCTGGTGGGCGCGATGGAACCCGCCGACTCCGAAGTGCACGATGCCCGGGCGAACCGCAGTACGGTCATAGGCCGGTACGCCGACCTCGTTGCTGAGAGCATCTACTGTTGCGGCGCCGAGCCTCTGTGTCACTTGACCGCCCCCAGCGACAGGCCTTGCACCAGCTTGTCCTGCGCGGCGAATCCGGCGATCAGTACCGGCAGCGACACCACGAGCGAAGCTGCACAGACCTTGGCCAGGAACAGTCCCTGGCTGGTGACGAATCCGGTCAGGAACACCGGCGCGGTCTGGGCGACGGTTCCGGTCAGGACCCGGGCGAACAGCAGTTCGTTCCAGCTGAAGATGAAGCAGATCAGGGAAGCCGACGCGATGCCGGGCATGACCACTGGCGCCACCACCGAGCGGAGCGTGCGGATCAACCCGGCGCCGTCGACCTGAGCCGCCTCGAGGATCTCCACCGGTACCTCGGCGAGGAAGCTACGCAGCATCCAGACGGCGATCGGCAGGTTCATCGAGGTGTAAAGGATGATCAGCAGCCAGATGTTGTCCAGCAGCCCGACGCTCTGGGCGAACAGGTAAATCGGCAACAGGCCGGCGACCACCGGCAGCATCTTCGTGGACAGGAAGAAGAACAGGA
>NZ_DASRXP010000361.1:0-15291 GCF_035687465.1 Kribbella sp. | reverse complement strand
CGAGTGCCGCCTGGTTGCTTCTGCGCTGATCGGCTGGTGAAACGACAACAAAGAGCCCGGACCGCTGGATGCGGTCCGGGCTCTTCTGTGGTGGTTAGGCGTGTGGTGGCTGGTTGCCGCCTGGGCCTTGGTGCGGGGGCTGGGCTGGGCCCTGGTTGGGGTTCTGCTGCCAGCCGGATTGCTGCGGGTACTGCTGGGGTGGGTACTGCTGCTGGTACCCACCGGTCGCGGCGGGTGCCGGCTTCTTGCGAAGGCGGAGGATGGCGAAGGCACCGAGCAGGGCCAGCAGTACGCCGCCTCCGCCGAGTCCCGCGATCAGCCCGATCGGCGTTCCATCGTCATCCGAGCTGCTGCCGTTGTCCTGCACCGGAGCGCCCGCTTCGGTCTTCTCGTCGGACGGCTGCGACGGCTCGTCCGTCGGGATCGGCGTCACCGAATCACCCGTGACCGGCGTCGCGCCATCCACGTACTCCGGCTTGCCGGCGCCCACCGTTCCCGGCAGGCCGACGGTCAGCGTCATCGGGAGCGTGAACCCCATGTCGTCGGTCTTCCTGGTCAACGAGACCACCAGGTAGTACTCCCCCGGCGTCGCAGTACCGGTGTCCTGGTTGTTCGCGCCGTCACGGTTCAGGTAGCGGATCTCCTTGGTGGTGATCGCTTGAGTGATGCCCCGCTTCGTCAGTACGCCGCGCTTGCCACCGGGCCCACCCGGCGCGCTCTTCGGGGAGACCGCGAACGCCTCCTCGCCGGTCGGGGAGATCACGGCCGTGTCGAGGTAGCGGATCCCGTTCACTGCCTCGGCGGTGGCCCCGGCGACCGGGGGCACGGTGACCTGCGCCTGAATCCGCTGTCCCCAGTCGGCCTTGATCTTGTAGATCTGCAACTCGCCCGGCATCAGGGTGGTCTTGTAGCTGCCCGGTACTACCACCGGGGCGTCCGGAAAGCTCGACCCCGGCACGATCTCGCGCGGAGCGGAGGTGGTCATCGGAGCCCAGGCCGGGTTGCCGGCCTCGGCCGGAAGGCTCTTGGTGTCGGAGACGGGCGGCTCCTCGTCGATCCGCAGCTCGAACGGAACATCCTTCAACTCCCGGAAGTCCTTACCGGGCTCGACCGACAACACCAACTGCTCGGCCGCGGCGCACTCTTCCTGCTTGTACTTCGACCAGCTCGACGCCGAGCCGGTCGCGAACCCCTGGTCACCGTCCTGGATTCTCGGGTACCCGCGCCCACAGTCCTCACCCTCGAGCGTCTTGAGGTGGACCTCCGTCTGGATGACCAGGCTGGTGGCATCCGAAGGACGCCGGAAGCTGACTCCCGCCCGCAGGGTCGACCCGGGGATCGTGCGCTTGATCAGGTAGTGCTTCGCCGCATCCTGGAGGTCGAACTTGTCCGAGTACAGGCCCGGGGCAACCACCGGCGCACCATCGGGCTGCGCGATCCCGTCGACCGGCGTACCGGAGAGCCGGAACGGACGGAACGCGCGGGTCGACAAACGATCCAGACCGGCTTCGAGGTCGGTGGTGGAGTCCGCGTCGTAGTAGTCGCCGCGACCCTCGCGAGCAACACACTGCAGTTGGCTGCGTGCCTTCGCGTTGACCCGGAACCCGACCACGTCGATCTTCAGATCGATGCCCTGCTTGGCGATCTCCTTCGCCACCACGCACGGGTCAGGCGCACACGTCGCCTCGCCGTCCGATACCAGCACGATCGTCCGCTGCCCGCTGGAGCCGAGGTCCTTCGCCGCCTGCTGCAGCGAGTATCCGATCGGCGTCTCGCCGTACGGCTTGTACTTCGCGATCGCGGCCTGCAGCGCGGGCCGGTTGTCGCTGCCGATCGGCACGCTCAGCTGGGTGTCGGTACAGGCGCCGGGCTGGCTCCGCTTGAACACGGTCGCGCCATAGACCCGTAGGCCGACCTCCGCGGTCGGAGGCAGCTTGCTCACCACCCGGGTCAGCGCGGTCCGGGCGGCCACGATCTTCGTCTGGCCGCCACCGGCGGGCTCCTTCATGGAGCCCGACGAGTCGAGCACCAGGACCAGCTTGCCTTTCTCGGGGTCGGCCTGCGCGGTACCGATCGACAGGCCGGCCAGCAGTACGGCCGCGATCAGGATCAGGGCCGCTGGGCGGCGGGCGCCCTGCGTTCGCATCATCGTTCGTCCTCCAGGTGGGATTCGCTATCGCAATCTTTGCAGTTTGCAATCGCGAATGTCAAGCCGCTTCGGTGCTGGATTTCAGGGTTCGCAAGTGCGAAGATGAGCCTCTCATCAGAGGGGGTCTCCAGCAGCGATGGATCAGACAGCGCACCACTTGCAACAACAGACCGAGCTGTACGGCGAGCCTCTCGGCGACCTGATGCGGCGGATCGGCGGCACCCTCGGGCTGACTCAGGCCCGGCTGGCGGAGGCGATCGGCCTGTCCGCACCGATGCTGTCGCAGTTGATGAGCGCCCAGCGGGTGAAGATCGGCAATCCCGCCGTCGTGTCCCGCCTGCACGCCCTGGACGAGCTCGCCATCCGGGTCGGCACCGACGGCCTCGAGCCGGCCGAGATCACCGCCGCCCTGGACCAGATCCGCGGGACCACCGGCGCCTTCACGAAATCGGTGCCGACGGCAAACATCGCGCGGCCGTCCGCGCGCACCGTAGTACGGGAGATCCAGGATCTGTTCCGCTCGGTCGCCTCGGCGGACGAGGTGCATCGGGCCGCCGACCTGATAGTTGCCCAGTCACCGAGTCTCGCCGAGTTGTTGCTCGTCTACGGCGCCGGGCGAACGGACGACGCAGTCGCACACTTCGAACGCCATCACTGACCGTCCCCGAGGTGAGGTCTGGCTTTTCGGGGGTTGTGCGGGGATGGTGAGGGTGGGCGTTGGAGCTCGTCTGGGGGACGCATGGTTCTTCGTTTGCCTGCCCGGGGCAACTGGTCCGGGCGCCTGATAGTCGCCGTACTCGCCATCGGGCTGCTCACCACCCTCGGGATCTCGGCGTCCGTCGCACCTCCGGACACCGTGAACCCTGTCGCTGACCAGGTCGCCGCGGCGCCGAAGTACGTCGTCCTCACCTTTGACGACGGGCCGCACCCGAAGTACACGACACAGATCCTCAGCCTCCTCTGGACCTACGGGGCCAAGGCAACCTTCTTCGAGATCGGCCAGAACGTGGCCCGCTACCCGGCTGTCACCAGGCGGGTCCACTGGCTCGGCCACAGCGTGCAGAGCCACACGTGGTCGCACCCGAACCTCCGGAACGTGTCCTGGGCGGCCTTCAAGTACCAGGTCCTCACCACAGACCGCTATATCCGCGCTCAGACCGGCTACACCCCGCGCTGCCTGCGACCGCCGTACGGCGCGGTGAACAGTCTCGTCTACAAGCGGGCAGCGAGCCTCGGCAAGACCGTTCGCCTGTGGACCGTCGACCCGCGTGACTGGTCCCGTCCTGGTGCTTCGGTGATCGCGAGCCGGGTGCTCGCGGGAGTGCGGAGTGGATCGGTGGTCCTGCTGCACGACGGCGGAGGCGATCGCAGCCAGACGGTTGCAGCGCTTCGGACGATCCTGAAGACCTTGAAGGCAAGGGGCTACGCGTTCTACTCGACTTGGTGCCGCTGATGCGTCCGGTATGCGTGGTAGTTGACGGGGCAACGGCGTGGGGGCTCGCATTTCGGGAGATCGCGCGGATGGTGGACGGGTGAGGTAGTGAGGCCACCCGACGCCCCGGGGGACGCATGGTTCTTCGTTTGACGCCCAGGGGCCGCCGCTTCGCCAGCGCGGCGGTCCTCGCATTGGTGATCGGCCTGATCACCACGATCACTATCGCCACGTCCTCCGCCAGAAAGCCGCCCGCCGGCCCGGCGGCGGCAGCACCGGTCGCGGCGGCTCCGCCGAAGTACGTGCTGCTGACTTTCGACGACGGTCCTGATCCGAAGTACACCCCGCAGATCCTCGACATCCTCGAGGCCTACGACGCGAAGGCGACGTTCTTCGAGGTCGGCCGGGAGATCGGCCGGCACCCGGAACTGACGCTCCGCATCCATCAACTCGGCCACAGCGTGCAGAACCACACGTGGACACACGCGGACCTCCGGGGCCTCTCCTGGATGACCTTCAAGGACCAGATCCAGTCGACCGACGAGGCCATCCGCGCCCAGACGGGCTACACCCCACGCTGCCTGCGACCGCCGTACGGCTCAGTGGACGCCGTGGTCACCAAGCGCGCCACCAGTCTCGGCAAGGAACTGGTCCTGTGGAAGATCGACTCACGCGACTGGACCCGCCCCGGCACGACGGAGATCGTGCGCCGCGCACTCACCGGAGTCCAGAACGGCTCGACCATCCTCTTCCACGACGGCGGCGGAAACCGCAGCCAGACAGTCGCCGCCCTCCCCCTCATCCTCAAAACCCTGAAATCCAAGGGCTACACCTTCCAATCCACCCACTGCTGACACCCACCCGCCGGGCCCCCACCACTCACCAACCTCGCCTGGTCAGCTCCAACCAAGCGGGCGGAGGGTGCGCTCCCGCGCAAAAAGGCAGGTTGGTGAGTGGTGGCGGTCCGGTCAGCCCGGCGGATGACCAGCACGCCACCTACTTCACCCCGGATAACAGGCGCCACGCTCACAAAGGCGTGCTGGGTCAGGATGCGCGGCTCTGGGTTCGGACAGGTGTGGATGGGGGGATCAGAGGGCGGTGATGAGGGGGACTACGTCGGCGATGGATTCGACGATTCGGGTGGGGCGGTAGGGGAAGCGGTCGACCTCGTGTTCGCCGGTTGAGCCTGAGAGGACCAGGATGCTGCGGAGGCCCGCCTCGAGGCCGCTGACGATGTCGGTGTCCATCCGGTCGCCGATCATCACGCTCGTCTCGGAGTGGGCCTCGATGCGGTTCAATGCGCTTCGCATCATCAGCGGGTTCGGCTTGCCGACGAAGTACGGCGCTACGCCCGTGGCCCGGGTGATCAGCGCGGCGACGGATCCAGTCGCCGGGAGAGGTCCTTCGGTGGACGGGCCGGTCGGGTCCGGGTTGGTCGCCAGGAACCGGGCGCCGGCCGTGATCAACCGGATCGCCCTGGTGATCGCCTCGAACGAGTACGTCCGCGTCTCGCCGAGCACCACATAGTCCGGCGCCCGCTCGGTCAGCACGAACCCGATCTCGTGCAGCGCCGTGGTGAGACCCGCCTCACCGATCACGTACGCCGTACCGCCGGGTCGTTGGTCATCCAGGAACTGCGCGGTCGCGAGCGCGGACGTCCAGATCGCCTGCTCGGGCACATCGATGCCCCCGGCAAGCAACCGGGCGCGGAGGTCCCGCGGGGTGAAGATCGAGTTGTTCGTCAGCACCAGGAACTTCTTCCCCGACGCCTGCAAGGTCGCGATGAACTCGGAGGCGCCCGGAATGGCGCGCTCCTCGTGCACCAGCACGCCGTCCATGTCCGTCAGCCAGCTCTCCACCGGCTTGTGCTCCGTCACGCGCACCTCTCAGGTCTCGGCAACGGTGCTCCGAGCAACCAAAGCCCGCTGACAGCTGGTAGTGCATCCACGCCACATGCTAGTGCGCCGTCTCAGCTTGCGTCGGCGGCCAGGGTGCGGAGTTTTTCGACCATGAGGTTGGGGTCGTCGGCGGAGTAGACGGCTGAGCCGGCGACGAAGACGTCGGCGCCTGCTTCAGCGCAGCGTTCGATGGTTTCGGCGGAGACGCCGCCGTCGATCTGGATCCAGATGTCGAGGCCGTGCTTGGCGACCAGGTCGCGGGTCCGGCGGATCTTCGGCAGGCAGATATCGAGGAACTTCTGGCCCCCGAACCCGGGCTCGACCGTCATGATCAGCACCATGTCCAGCTCGGACAGGATGTCCTCGTACGGCTCGATCGGCGTGGCCGGCTTCAGCGCCATCGAGGCCCGCGCGCCCTTCGCCCGGATCTCCCGCGCGGTCCGGATCGGCGCCTGGCACGCCTCGATGTGGAAGGTGACGCTCGAAGCACCCGCCTCGACGTACCCGGGCGCCCACCGGTCCGGATCCTCGATCATCAAGTGGCAGTCGATCGGCATCGGGGCCGCCTTGACCAGCGACTCGACCACCGGCACGCCAAGGGTGAGGTTGGGGACGAAATGGTTGTCCATCACGTCGACGTGCAACCAGTCCGCGTTCGACACCTTGGCGGCCTCGTCGGCGAGCCGGGCGAAATCAGCGGTCAGGATGCTCGGTGCGATCTGAATACCCATGGGACCCGCGAGTCTACCGACGCTCCCGCAGCCACCGGACGACCTGGTCCACCTCTTCGACCACGTCGACCCCAGCAGGCACCGGCGGCCGCCGCACGATCACCACCGGTACACCCAGCGCGCGAGCAGCCTCCAGCTTGGCCGAAGTCATGTCCCCACCGCTGTCTTTGGTCACCAGTACGTCGATCCGCTGGGCCCGCAGCAGATCCAGCTCAGGCTGAAGCGAGTAGGGCCCTCGAGACAGGATCAGCTCACACCACGACGGCCGCGGTTCCGGCGCGTCCACACACCGCGCCAGCATCCACACTCCTACCTCGGCGAACGCGTCCAGCTCCTGCCGCCCGATCGTCAAGAAGGCGCGAGCACCAACGGATGGCAGTACGGCAGCAGCTTCGTCGGTCGACCCAACCCACACCCACCGGTCACCCAGCTGCTCACGCCACCCCGCACGTCGCAGTACGAGCAAAGGCAGTCCAACCGCCCGCGTCGCCTCCACCGCATGCTCGGTAATCGTCGCCGCGAACGGATGAGTGGCGT
Organism: Kribbella sp.; assembly: GCF_035687465.1. Taxonomy (NCBI): domain Bacteria; kingdom Bacillati; phylum Actinomycetota; class Actinomycetes; order Propionibacteriales; family Kribbellaceae; genus Kribbella; species Kribbella sp. The sequence goes on along the minus strand of NZ_DASRXP010000361.1, from coordinate 8,544 downwards.
CAACCACACAGTCCACCTTGTTGTCTCGCAGCCAAGCCGTCAGCCCGTCGACCCCACCAAAGCCACCCAGCCGTACCTCACCGTCCGGCACCCGAGCCTCCGCCGTCCGCCCAGCCAGCGAGGACACCACAGACAACCCCGGCTCGTCCGCGAGCGCGTCAGCCAACTGCCGCGCCTCACCGGTCCCGCCGAGCAGTAATACCTTCACCTCAGTGCCGAGCGCGGGTGGTCGAGTAGAGGTGGCTGTCGCGGAAGTTCTCGGCGGCGAGGACCTTGCCGACGACGATCACCGCGGTGCGCAGTACGCCGGCTTCGTGGACCTGCTCGGCGATGTCGGCGAGGGTGCCACGGAGGATCACCTCGTCGTCGCGGGAGGCCCGGGCGACGACGGCGACCGGGCAGTCGTCGCCGTAGCTCGGGGTGAGTTCCTCAACCAGGCGGTCGATGTGCTGGACCGCGAGGTGCAGGACGATCGTGCTGCGGCTGGCGCCGAGGGTGGTGAGGTCCTCGCCGGGCGGCATCGCGGTGGCGCGGGCGGCGATCCGGGTCAGGATCACCGTCTGGCCGACCTCGGGGACCGTCAGTTCGCGCTTGAGCGAAGCCGCTGCTGCTGCGAACGCCGGTACGCCGGGCGTCACGTCGTACGGGATCCCGAGTGCGTCGAGCCGGCGCATTTGCTCGGCCATCGCGCTGAAGACCGAGGGGTCGCCCGAGTGCAGGCGAGCCACGTCTTCGCCGGCGGCGTGAGCACTCTGCAGCTCCCCCACGATCTCGTCGAGGTTCAGCTGCGCGGTGTCGATCTTGCGGGCACCGGGAGGGCAGTGGTCGAGGAGCTCCACCGGCACCAGCGCACCGGCGTACAGGCAGACCGGTGAAGCGGCGATCAGGTCGCGGCCGCGGACGGTGATCAGGTCGGCCGCGCCCGGTCCCGCGCCGATGAAGTGGACGGTCACTTGGTCACGCTCCAGATCGTCACGGGCATCGCGGGACGCCATCCGGTCATGCCGCCGACGGGCGAGGCGCGCTGGACCGACAGGCGGACCAGGTCGCCGCCGAGCTCGGCGTACCACTTCGCGATCAGCGCCTCGGTCTCCAGCGTCACGCCGTTGACGACCAGCCGACCGCCGCTCCTGAGCGCGTTCCAGCAGGTCTCGATCACCCCGGGAACCGTCGCGCCGCCGCCGACGAACACCGCGTCCGGCGCCTCAAGCTCGGCCAGGTCGTCCGGCGCCTCGCCGACAACCGTCCGTACTGCGACGCCAAGGCTCGCCGCGTTCCGGTCGAGCCGCTTGGCGCGATCGGGGTCGCGCTCGATCGCCACCGCGCGACAGGTCGGGTGATGCCGCAGCCACTCGATCGCGATGCTGCCCGCGCCGCCGCCAACGTCCCACAGCAACTGCCCCGGCACCGGCGCCAGCCGCGACAACGTGACCGCCCGGACCTCCCGCTTGGTCAGCTGCCCATCACTCTCGTACGCCGAATCCGGCAACCCGGGCGACGTCGGCAGCAAAGGCGCACCGATCCCCGCCTGGCAGAGCACCCCGATCACGTTGAGCGCGTCGACCTCGTCGTTCCACGCGTCAGCGCGGGACGTCCTGACCCGCTCGTCCGTCGAACCCAGTTGCTCGAGCACGGTGAATTCACTCGCGCCATAACCCCGCTGAGTCAAGGCCGCTGCGACCTCCGCCGGGGTGTGAGCACCCCAACTCAGTACTACGAGACGCCGGCCCGGCTGGATCTGTGGATGCACGAGTTCGAGGGGATGCCCGACCAGGCTGATCACCTCGACCTGGTCCTGCGGCCAACCGAGCCGCGCACACGCCAGCGACACACTCGACGGATGCGGAATCACCCGCACAGCAGCCGCACCGAGCAACCTGGCCAGAGTCGTCCCGATCCCGTGGAAGGTCGGGTCGCCACTCGCCAGCACGCAGATCCTCTGCCCACGATGAGCCGCGAGCAGCCCTGGCAACGACTCTGACAACGGCGAAGGCCAAGCAATCCTCTCCTGCCGCCGGCTCGCTCGCTCTTGCCGCCCGCTTCCTCGCTCGTGGTGCCCGCTATCGTCACCGGGCTGCTCGCCTTCGGGCACCAGCGCCAACTGCCGAGCGCTCCCCATCAGCACGTCGGCGGACTCGATCGCCTGCCGCGCCGGCTGCGACAACCCCTCCCAGCCATCCGCCCCGATCCCCACAACGGTCAACGGCTCAGCACTCCGCGCCGCCTCGACCAGCGGTTGAAAGGCAGCGCCCCTCGCCGGCTCAGGCATTGCCCAGCACCTTGGTCACGGTGATCTCGATAACCACCCGCTGCGGATTGACCCGGGGCTGCCGGTACCGCTCGGCGTACCGGCGCTCCGCATCGGCCACCCGCTCGGGATCGTCGCTCACGATCGCCCGCCCCTCGCGCGTGGACCAGCGTCGCCCGTCCGTCTGATTCACCGCGACAGCCGCCCCCTCCGGCCCCGCCGCCCGAACCAGCCGCGCCTTGTGCGAAGTCCCCGAGCAGATCACCCGCGCGATCCCCGTCTTCACATCCAAAGTCACCCCGACCGGCACCGAATGCACAGTCCCATCCCCCCGAACCGTACTCAGCACCCCCAGCTGCCGCTCCGTCCAGAAGTCGACAAACCCCCCGGACAACTCACTCAGCGGTAGCAGCACCCCCCGATCGTAGTCAGCCCCCACCAACCCAACCCGCCCGGGAGTTGTCCGGGCGGGCCGTTGCTGTGGTGGCCGGACCCCGTCAGGTCAGGCGCTGACTGTGCGCGCTGCGCTCGACGCCCGACCTGGGTTGTGCCCGGTCCGCACGCACGTGACAGCGACGTACAGGCTCTTCTTTGCCATGGCAGTCGTGAGCAGCAGGGTCGAGCGCGTCGCGCCTCCGACGGCCTTGCCGGCCGAGTACCACTGATACGCGTACGAGGTGCAGCCCGGCGACCAGGTGCCGACCGAGACTCCGACGGTTCGCTTCGCCTGGACTGTCCCGGTGACTGCAGGAGCCTTCGTCGCCTTCGACGCGACACCCCGCGCCACCACCACGGCCGCCGAGGTCGCTGTCGTGCTGGCGGAACCTGCCCTCGACGCAGTCACAGTGACGCTCAGCTTGTGCCCGAGCCGGGCCGCCGGCACCAGGTACGTCGAACCCGTCGCACCGCTGATCGCCACGCCGTTGTCACGCCACTGGTACTTCGCACTGGTGGCCGCTGGCGACCAGGTTCCCGGGTTCGACTTCACCGTCACCCCGACCTGCACCGGACCAACCATCGCCGGTGCCTTCGTCATCGCCAGCGGCTTGGGCGTCACCGTGAACGCCTTCGCCAACGTCGCCGACTTCCCCGCGAACGACGTCACCACAACATCACGCACACCAGCAGGTGCCGTCCCCAGCAGGAATCCCACAGTCGCCGTGGTCCGATCCGCCGACACCGACGTCACCCTCCCGGTCACCGCTGGCATCCCGGCCGCCGTCAACCGCACCACGTCCTTCAGATGCAGCGAAGTCCCCTTCAGCGTCACGCCGATCGCACTACCGACCACCGCAGCCTTCGGCGTCACGCTCTGAACGCCAAACACCGCCCCACCACACAATGGCGTCTCACAGACCCCTGTCACCTTGAACTTCAAGGCTGACGTCTGTGATTCGGGAAGGCTGAGTAACAAGACCTGAGCTGCCGCGGTGTCAGCGCCGTCGCAGCTGAACGCCCCACCTGGGGTACTGGACCAGCAACTCTGGATACCCGACGTGGTCCAACCGTTGAGAGTCGGCGAGGGTCCATCGACGACCTGGTTGCTGGCGTCACCGGTGACGCGTTCGTACCGGCCCTGCTGGAACGTCACGCACGCATTGGGCTTGGTGCTGGTGACCTCACCAGTCAGTGGACCGAAACCATAGGCAACCGACGGGGACTTCGTACACTCCGCGGCTGGCCCCGCCGCAGTAGAGAGCCGAGCCGTCTCCAAGGAGAAAGATCCCGCCGGGCCGAAGTCCGGGTCGTTCCACACAACCACCTGGTAACCCGCCGATCCGCGAGCCACGCAGCGCATCTCCCCGAAGGTCTTGCACTGCGGCTCACCGGACAGCTTCAGGACGGCGGCACCGATGCCGTTGGCCGCGTCGCGCGTGTTGACGACGAACTGGTCCGTGGCGGCACCCGGGACCTTGAAGCAGCGCAGAGCCGAGGCGTCCGCGATCGTCCCGGTTCCCGAGATAGCACCAACCGCAGTCGAGCCTACGGTCGTGCATCCACGAGCCGTAGACGTGATGTCCCGTCGCGCCACCCGATAGCCGGCGGTCACTTCACTGCCGACGAAGAGGACCGTATAGGCCTTGCCGGCATCCATCTGGCAGAAGGTGAATTCGGCAGCACCCGTCTCGCCCACGCACCGCTGGCCGGCGTCATCCGCCGCCCTGATGAAGGCGCGCGCGGAGCCCGCGGATCCCGTCCGGGCGTACTGGAAGGCCTCGTGCGCACTGTGACCGGACGCTGGGACGACAAAGCACTTGCTGAACTTCTCGGGAGTCAGAGCCACGGCCGAACCGCCGGTCGTGGTGAAGTCGCTCTGCGGCAACGTCTGGCACCCGGTCGTGGTGTCCATCCGCGGAACGGCCAGACGGTAGGCGTTGCCCTCCTGGTACGGAGCCCGATGGATCAAGGCCCGGAAAGGCGCCGTGCCCGTGAGCTTGCAGACCGGCGGCTCGACCAACCACCCCCATGAGCAGATCGAGGCACCAGTGGCATCCTTGATGTCACCTTCGCTGACCCTTTGCCCGGTCGGCTCGACCGGCACCACCTCGGCGCCGGCAGGAGACGCGAGGGTGACGCAGTCGTACTGGCTGGTCCCTGCAAAGGTTCCGGTGTGCGCGGCGAAACTATCGGCTGCCTGAGCAACACATCCATCGGTCGAAGTCAGCGGGAAGATCGCGATCCGCTCAGCGGCACCAGCCACGAAGGTGTACTTACCCGGTTCGAGCTGGCAGTGCAGCAGATTGTCGCAGCGCTCGAGCCCGTCCGCGCCATAGGCTCCCCGGCTGCCTTCGGCCTCGCTGCTGGTCCGGCCGTCGATCCGGTAGGTACTCGCAGTCCCGACCGTCAGCTCGCGGCACCGGCTGCCGGCTGGTGCCGTCGGCGCCGCCGCACCGAAACTGGTGGTTCCGGTCGGCGTGCAGCCGACCGGGTTCGACAGCCTGCCGATGGTCAGCGAGTAGTCCGTTGACGCCACGCCGGGGTAGAGCTCGGAGAGCACCCGGAAAGGGCTGGTCCCCGCGAGCAGGCAGCCGTCATGGTCGAAGTCGGTCACACAGGCCGTTGCACCCGAGCTATCCACGATCCTCGTCTTCGCCGCGGATCCGCCGCCGGAAGTATCGGAGCGGGCGAGGATCCGATCCCCTGCCTGGGCGTCGATCGGCTGGCAGTCGAGGGATACCGGAGACTCACCGACTTTCTGCAGCAAGGGCAGCGCCCAGCTGGTGCCGACCTGGTCTGCACAGCCGGCGGAGCTGCCGAGGGCAATTGCCGAAAGGTGGAAAGTGAGTCCCTCTTCGCCGTACGCATTGTCGAGCAAGACGGTGTAGGTGCCCGCAGGCAGATCGCAACTGTCGCCATCTGACGGCGATCCACACTGCGCCTGTCCGGCCTGGTCGTAGATCTCGCGCTGCACAGACTCCGCCGTACCTGACCCCGGCGTATAGCGGATCGAGTGCAGGCCCGCGTTTGTCGTGATCGAGCGGCACGTCGTTTGCCCGAGCGGCAGAGTCCCCGTCGCCACCGCAGCACCCGGGTCCCCGAACGGTGCGAGCGGCAGCGCAGTACAGCCGACCGGAGAGTTCAACCGAGCCAGGTGCAAGGTGTAGCTAGGGTTCTGGCCGTTCAACGCTGTGACCAAGGCCCGGTACGGCGCATCGCCGGTCAATGTGCAACGGCTGCCGATCCACCAGTCGACCTGGCACACCTCGCTACCCGCGACGTCGTAGACCTTCGCGGCGCTGACCGCGGGGCCGAAGCGCAGTACGTCGCCTGCGGTGCCGCCGAACTGGAAGCAGTCGCCGACCATCCCCACAGGAAGTTCGCCGGGCTTGCCAGCTGCCGCCGGCGAGAGATCCGCCGCGCTCAGTGCCTGACAACTCGAGCCAAGAAGGGAAGCAGCCGACAGCTTGTAGTCCCCGGTGTTATAGGTGCCGGTCACCGTCAACGTGTACGAACCGACCGCACCGAGTTCGCAGCGGGTCAGCGAACGAAAGATCTCGCACGACCCGTCATGTCCTGCGAGCGTGGCGACGACGCCAAAGTCCTCGTTCGTCACGGTGAACCGCACCAGCACGGACTCCTGGGGGACCGTTGTGGTCACGGAGTAGGTGTCGGTCTCACCGTCGGAGATGGAATCGCAGGAGATCACGGTCGACCAGGCAAGCGCACCTCCGCAGGTTTCCACGGCCTTCGCGGCGTTCTTGGCCGGCCTCGTCAGGTCTGGAGCCGCTGGCCTGCTGTCCACCGGTTCCTTCGGCTGGTTCTTGTCAGGGGTGGGCTTTCCAGCCTCGGAGGGCGCCGCCGGCTCGACACTGCCTGATGTGATGTCGGGAGGACCGGCGGCCGTCGCGGGCGTTGCCTGCAGCACGGAGCCGAGTAGAGCGATGGCGGCGGTGCAAAGAACGATCGCCCGGGACCACTTGGGCGTGCGGCGGCGCACGGCGAACTTGGCTGTCAAAGGTCCTCCCCAGATGCTCACCCCGAGCGGGCGGAGCCTAACAGCAGGTGGGGACAACCCGCGATGAAGTTGCATGTTGTTGCAACCAGGACAGCCCGCCCGGGAACATCCGGGCGGGCCGTGCTGTGGTGGCGGTCCCCTCAGGCCGGCACCTGGTCAGAGTCAGCCGATGTCTCGGCGGCGGAAGGTTGTTAGGCCCGTCAAGGCCAGGGCTGCGGCTATGGCGGCTAGCCAGATGACTGGGGCGGCTGTGAAGTCGCCGCCTGGGAGGCGGGGGGTGTGGGCGTACGGCGAGATGTCCATCAAGCCCTGCGGGAGGTCGAAGATCGGGCCGAACTGGCCGAGCAGGACGAAGGCTACGAACAGGCCCCAGGCTGCTGTGATGAGTTTCGGGGCCAGGCCGAACAGGAGCACCACGAGGGCCGTGACCAGCCAGATCGCCGGGAGTTGGATCGCGGCAGCGGCCAGCATGCGGGGTACTTGGCTGCCCATATTGTCCAGGGAGGCGCCGCTCGAGATTCCCGAGCCGAGGCCGCCGAGCATGATCAGTACTCCGGTGCCGAACAGCGCCATCGCCACGTGGCTCCCCAGCCAGCGGGCGCGGGTGACTCCGGTTGCCAGCAGTGGTTCGGCTCGCAGCGCGGTCTCCTCGGAGCGGAGGCGGAGTGCAGCCTGGATGCCGTACGCCGACGCCAGCAGCCCGAGGATCCCCATCTCGGCGGAGAGGAACGAGTCGGTGAGGCCGCTCACGCCACCGAGCTTCTCCACCAGGTCCTTGGCGCTCTGACTGCTGACGAAACCGTCGACGTCACTCGCGATGTTGCCCACGACGAACCCGAGTAGCAGGAAGCCGAATCCCCGGCCGTACAACGATCCCCGGTGCAACCGCCACGCCAGAGCGAGCGGGGAGCGCAGCGAGGGCGCCGCGGTCGCTGGACCCGGGCGAGGCCGGATAAGGCCCGCCCCGACGTCCCGCCGCCGGATCAACGCGAACGCCGCACTGACCAGAACCACCATCAGCGCAAGTGGAGCCAGTACTACGAGGAAGCGGTCCCCCGCGTACGGGCGGATCTGCTGCGCCCAGCCGATCGGCGACAACCACGAGATCCAGCGCGCGCCCCCTTCCGAAGCGGAGTCGCCGAGCGCCCGGAGTACATAACTGACTCCCAGGGCCACGGCGATCAGGCCGTTCGCGGTCCGAGCGCCTTCCGTCACCTGGGCAGCGACCGCGGCGACGGCTGCGAACGCGAGACCGGCGGCGGCCCAGGTGAGCCCGAAGGCGAAGGATCCAGACGCGGGCAATCCCACGCCGATCAAGCTCAAAGCGGTCAACAGACCGAGTACCAGCACAGTCGAGACGGACACGATCAGGGCAGATGTCAGAGCCGCGTACCGGCCGAGTACGCCCGCGCTGAGCAGCTCGAGGCGCCCCGTCTCCTCCTCGGTCCGGGTGTGCCGGACCACGAGGAGTGCGGCCAGCAGGCCGACCAACAGCGCGCCGAACGAGGTCAGCTTGAACAGCGACACCTCTCCCAGCGAGGTGGGATCGAAAATCCTGCCGTACAGGGAGACCAGCGCCGGCGATGAGTTGGACGTCTCCGCCGCCGAAACGCGGTCCTGCACCTCCGGGTACAACGAGATGGACGCCTGTGCCGAGCTCGCCGCCATCCCGACGAACACCAGGATCCAGACCGGCACGATTACCCGGTCACGCCGGAGAGCGAGCCGTACGAGGGTCGAAGTACCAGCGAAATCGTTCATCGGACAGCCCCGACAGGCTCGGGTGCGACAGCGTCGTCCTCGTAGTGGCGCAGGAAGAGCTCCTCCAGCGTCGGGGGCT
>NZ_DASRXP010000360.1:0-2042 GCF_035687465.1 Kribbella sp. | reverse complement strand
AGGAGGTTGACCACCGCGCCACCGAGGTGTGCGAGCGGGTCGAGCAGCCGGAGGTGGCCGAGCTGATCGAAGCCAGCCGGGCCGAGGTCGCGGGGGCGGCCTTGTGCCGGCGCTGGGGCTTCCCGGTGCGGGTGGAGCGTTGGCTCGAGATGGCCGACGAGGCCATGGAGCAGCTGGGCTTCCTGCCGTCGGACGAGGACGATCCGCCCGCGGATCCACCGGAGCCTCGCTCGGCCGGCAGCCGCAGGCCCAGATCCCCAGATACTGGGTGACACCGTAGGTTGGGTTCGCGTTGGCGAACCCAACATGCCGCCGTCATCGCGGCCCCCGATTCTGTTGGGTTCGCTGCCGCGAACCCAACCTACGAAGCCGGTTCCTTTTGCCTCTCCCGCCCTGCGGGAGAGGCCGGGCTCGGGTCCGAACCGGGTAGATCGTAGACAGAATGGACCGGATAGATCGTTGACAGGTTTCCTGATCGGCAAAGGGGGGCTTTGCCGATGCCATTCCAGGAGACCAGAGCGTTGGACGAGGCGGTACGGTTCGTGACGGCCTGTCTGGCAGGCGAGGAGACGATGTCGGAGCTGTGCCGAGGGTTCGGGATCAGCCGGCAATGGGGCTACGAGCTGATGCGGCGTTACCAGGCGGAGGGTTGGTCCGGGCTGGAGCCGCGATCACGGGCGCCGCATCATCCGGGACAGACAATGGCAGCGGAGTTGGCCGCTGCGATCGTGGCGCAGCGGTTGGCGCATCCGCGCTGGGGTCCGAAGAAGCTGAAGGCGCTGCTGGAGCGTCGGAAGCCGGAGACGACGTGGCCGGCGGCGTCGTCGATCGGTGATCTGTTGCGTCGTGAAGGGCTGGTGCGGTCGCGCCGGCGGCGGCGCACGCCGTTGCCGCTGAGCCAGCCCTTTGCGCCGGTGACCGCGCCGAACGATCTGTGGGGTATCGACTTCAAGGGCTGGTTCCGCACCGGCGACGGGGTGCGCTGCGATCCGCTGACCCTGAGCGATGCCGACAGCCGCTTCCTGCTGGTCTGCGAGTCGGTGGAGCCGACCATCGAGGGGGTCGATCCGGTGACCGACGCCGCCTTCCGCGAGTACGGCCTGCCGCTGGGCCTGCGGTCGGACAACGGCCCGCCCTTTGCCGGCAACGGCGCCGGCGGGCTGACCCGGCTGGCGGTCAAGTGGATCAAGCTCGGCATCCGCCTGGAGCGGATCGACCCCGGCGCGCCCGAGCAGAACGGCCGGCATGAGCGGATGCACGGCACGCTCAAGGCCGACACCGCCAAGCCGCCAGCGGCAACCCTCGTCGCCCAGCAGGCGAGCTTCGACTGCTTCCGGCTGGAGTACAACCACCTGCGGCCGCACGAGGCGCTCGGCCAGGAGACTCCGGCCAGCCGCTACCACAAAAGCCCGCGGGGCTATCCCGCCCGGATCGAGGAGCCCGCCTATGATGCCGAGCATGCAGTCCGGCGGGTTCGTTCCAACGGCGAGATCAAGTGGGGCGGCACCCTGATCTTCGTCAGCGAGGCCTTGGTCGGCGAGCCGGTCGGCGTCGCTGAGACCGAGACCGGCGACTGGATCGTCCGTTTTGCCGACCTCCCGCTCGGCCTCATCGACCGCCGCACCCACAAGCTGCGCCCCTTTGCGCCGACCCGGCCGGGTCGGCGCAATCAGCGCCCTCAACAACACCGGAAATCTGTCAACGATGTATCCGGTCTATAGTGTCAACGATCTCTCCGGTTGCACAGCGCTTGCGCCTCCGGGTGAGGGCCCTTTGTCGAGGCCGGGACCCGCCCTCACCCGGTCTCGCTGCGCGAGCCCGGCCTCTCCCGTAAACGGGAGAGGCAAAAGGATGACTCAGAGACCGTCTGGAAATGCGCTGGTGTGAGTCGGCTGGTGGTGGTTTCGAGAACCGGCGCGCAGCGGACGTTTGAGTCCGTGAGCACCGGAAGCGCAGAAACCGCCATCAGACGGCCGCACCAGTAGCATTTACAGGCGGTCTCTCAAGCCGCTGCCCGGTCCCGCCCCTCCTCGACCGCATGG
>NZ_DASRXP010000359.1:0-5127 GCF_035687465.1 Kribbella sp. | reverse complement strand
GCCGGGCAGAACGTGCTGCCGTTGTTCGTTCGGCAGTCGCGGGCCGAGCAGGACCGTGCGTTGGCGCCGGGGGCCGAGCGGCGGATCGTGGTGACGACCTCGGTCGCGGAGAGTTCGCTGACTGTGCCGGGGGTGCGGGTCGTGGTGGACTCGGGCCTCGCCCGCGAGCCACGGACCGATCAGTCCCGCGGTCTTGGCGCTCTGGTGACGTGTCGGGTGTCGAAGTCGTCTGCTGATCAGCGAGCCGGTCGCGCTGGGCGGGAGGCGCCCGGTCGGGTCTATCGTTGCTGGTCAGCCACCGACCACGCGCACCTGGACGATCATGCGGCGCCGGAGATCGCTACTGCGGATCTTGCTGCTTTCGCGCTCGACCTTGCTGCGTGGGGGGCGCCTGGTGGTGATGGTCTGGCCTTGCTCGACGCGCCGCCGGTGGTGGCGATGACTGCGGCGACCGAGTTGCTGCGACGCCTGGATGCCATCGATGACGGTGGCCGGATCACCGAGCGGGGACGGCGGATGGCGGCGATCGGCGCTCATCCCAGGTTGGCGCGTGCGCTGCTGGACGGTACGCCGTGGGTCGGCGCCGACCGGGCCCGCGAGATCGTCGCAATGCTCTCGGACGACGCCGGCCGCGACTTCGGCGACGACCTCCCCGCCCGCTGGCGATCCCTCCGCCCAGGCCAGGACCGCGCCGCTACCGCACGCTGGCGAGAGGAGGTCAAACGTCTGGGCCGCGGATCGGAACCTACAACTGGGGGTGCGCAGGAAGCTGCGGCTGGCCTCGCGGCCGGAGCTGGGCCGCAGCCGGTGGTCGGTGACCTCGCTGGAGGTGGTGGGGCGCGGGTGGCGGGCGGTGACCTCGCCGGTGGTGGTGGGCGGCGACGGGCAAGCGGTGACCTCGCGGGTGGCGGTGCGCGGCGGGCGGCGGGCGTAGTACGGGATGATCTTGCGGCTGGGATTGTGGTGGGGTTGGCGTATCCGGATCGGATTGCGCGGGCTCGTGGGGTCGACTCGGCGACGTACCAGATGTCTGGCGGTACGGGTGCCGCACTGGATCCGCAGTCGCCGCTCCGGACTACGCCCTGGCTGGCGATCGCCGTCGCCGACCGCGCACCCGGCCGTGCCGACGCCAGGATCCGCTCCGCCGCACCCATCGACGAGGCGACCGCGCGGGAGGTCGCCGGCGACCTCGTCTCGGCCACCGACCAGATCCGATGGGACGACGGCCGGATCGTGACCCGGCGGGTGGAGGCCTTCGGTGCGATCGTCCTCAACGACGTACCGCTGACCAAGCCCGACCCGCTCCTGGTGCAAGCCGCCGTACGCGACGGTCTGCGCCGCAGCGGTCTCGCCGTACTGCGCTGGTCCGACGCCGCTGTCTCCCTGCGCGACCGGCTCGCGTTCTGCCACGCGCACCTGGGAGCCCCGTGGCCCGAGGTCGACGACGCGGCCCTGCTCGCGAATCTTGACGCCTGGCTCGGCCCGGAACTCGCGTCGGTGCGTCGTTCGGGCGATCTGGCGCGTATCGACGTGGCGTCCGCTCTGCGCCGATTGTTGCCGTGGCCCGCTGCCACCCGCTTCGGCGAACTCGCACCGGAGCGGCTGCCGGTGCCGTCCGGTTCGCAGGTACGGCTCGCGTACGACGGCGCCGAGCCGCCCGTCCTCGCGGTCAAGCTGCAGGAGGTGTTCGGCTGGACCACGACCCCGGTGGTCGCGGACGGTCGCGTTCCCGTCGTACTGCATCTGCTCTCGCCCGCGAGGCGCCCGGTCGCGATCACCAGCGACCTCGCGTCCTTCTGGGTGCAGGGCTATCCACAGGTCCGCGCCGACCTGCGCGCCCGCTACCCACGGCATCCGTGGCCGGAGGATCCGCTGACCGCCAGCCCCACCAAACGGGTCAAACCCCGCCAGTGAGGTCCGGAACCGATCGGCGGGCCGCGGTGTAGAGGCTGTGTCGACACAATGGCGGGATCGAGACGGGAGGCAGGATCAGCGAGGGCGACGAGGCCGCGATTCTGGCCCGGGTCCGTGGTGGGGAGACCGCCGCGTACGCGGAGCTGGTGCGGCAGCATGCCCAGGTGGCGCAGCGGACCGCCGTCTTGCTGGGCGCCGGCTCGGAGGCGGACGACGTAGTACAGGAGTCGTTCGTGAAGGCGTACCGCGCGCTCGGGACCTTCCGGGGCGGGTCCGCGTTCCGGCCGTGGTTGTTGCGGATCGTCGCCAACGAGACGCGCAACCTGCATCGGTCCCGGAGCCGCCGGTGGCGTCGGGAGGAACAGGCTGCCATTCCGGACAGCGTGCTGGATCCGGCCGATGCGGCTGTCTCCACCGAGCGCCGACGCGAGTTGCTCGACGCTGTGCAGACTCTGCCTGAGCACTACCGCCTAGTGGTCACATGCCGCTATCTGCTGGACCTCGATGAGCGGGAGACCGCGACAGTGCTCGGCTGGCCGCGCGGCACGGTCAAGTCGCGGCTCCACCGGGCGCTGGGACGACTACGGACCCAACTACCTGACAAGGAGGTGCAGCGATGACCGACGAGCAGCTTGCTGACGAACTGCGCGCGCTCGGCCGAGCCGTAGTACCTCCTGTTGCTGACGGGCTGACCACAGCTGTGCTGGAGCGAGTAGCTTCCGCGCCGGTACGCCGTACGCCGGCTGAGGTGATCCGTTCCAAGTGGCGAGCTCTCCTGGCTCTCTTGGCTGTCCTGGTTGCCGGCGCGGTTGTGGCTCCGCCGGTGCGAGCGGCTGTGGCGGAGTGGCTCAACATCGGGGGAGTGGAAGCGGTACCTGTTCCATCGGGTCCGACCTCGGCACCTGCGCCACCCGCGGTGAGTGGGCGGCTGACCTTGGCGGAGGCGGGCCGTATCGCTGGGTTCGTGCCGGTGGTTCCTCGGGTGCTGGGGGAGCCCACTGGGCTGGAGGCTTCGACGGGCTTTGTTGCCATGAGTTGGCGGACGGCCGGCGGGACGGTGCGACTTGAGCAGTTCGAGGCGGAGCCGTCACCGATGTATCTGAAGAAGTACTGGTCCACGCTCGAGCAGGTGGATGAAGTGGACGGCTACTGGTTCGGCACACCGCACGATCTGGTCCTCGAGGACAAGAACGGCGGCGACCGTGTCGAACGGGTGGCCGGGGCGACGCTGGTCTGGGTTCGAGGCGGGGTGACGTTCCGTCTGGAGGGAGCGCCGGACAAGGCTCGGGCAACGGAGATCGCGGTCTCTCAGTAGTGGAACCACGCGGACTGCGGCGGTGTATCAGGGGTACCCGAACCGCTGAGGAGAACCACCATGGCCCGCTGGTTGCGTCATACCGTCTTGCTGCTGGTTGTTGTGTTGTTATCTGCCGTCTGGGTGGCGCCGGCGCGCGCGGGCGGTCCGACCAGTGTGTTGCTGAGCGCACCGAACGTCCCCAAGGTCGCTGCCGCGGGTTACGAGGACAGTGCCTACAGAGACCTTCTGAAACTGGTCACGGCAACTGCGGGCGACGAGGGGTCCCAACAAGAACATGCCATCGGCAACTTTGTCCGCGCCACCTGGTTGATCCACGACATGGCGGTCTGGCGGACGGATGTCATCTATCTGTACGCACCGGGTGGTCCCTGGATCGCCACCACCGAGGCTTCCGATGGAACGGGGCAGATGGAGGCCAAGCCGACCTGGCACAAGTCGGCCGACCGGGACCATCTGATCCAACTGCTCGATTCCCTGGGACTGAACGGCCCGGCTGGTACGGGCCAGACCACCGTCGCGCCGGAGACCACCATTGCCGCCGGCGCCGAGTCGGTCGCCGACCAGCCTCCGCCGACCGCGCAATCCGTGAGCGCGGACCAGGGAGCGCTCTCCGGCTGGCGCTGGAGCATCCCTGGCTTCCTCCTCGGCGCCGTGATCGCCGTCATCGCCATCCGTCTCGTTCCACGCCGCCGATCCTGGGAACTGATCGACGCGGAGTGAGTCCACGAATCTGCTGAGGAGTGACCCATGGCTCGCTGGTTGCGTCGTACTGTCCTGATGCTTGCCGTCCTGTTACTGACCGCGATCGGAGTGACTCCAGCGCAGGCGGGCGGAACGAGCACTGTGCTGCTGAGTGCGCCGGGTATCCCCAAGGTCGTTGCCGTCGGCTACTACGAGCAGACGTACAAGGACCTGACGCAGTTGATGGATCCGGCACAGAGCCGGAACCTCGTGCCGGAAGAGGACCGCGCGAGCGGGTCGTTCATCCGGGCGGTCTGGATGATCAACGACGAGGCGCCCTGGCGGTTGGACATGATCTACCCGGACGCGCCAGGTGGACCATGGATCGCGACGCAGACGGGAACCGGCAACGGCAACCTGGCGAGCAAGCCGGTCTGGCACCGGGCGACGAACGACGTCGCGCTGATCAAACTGCTGGTCACCCGCGGCCTACTCGGCCACCAACGCGGCGACCAGGGCCCCGGCGGCCCCACCAGCCTCCCCATCACGGGATCCGCCGACTCGGCCGACTCGGCCGCTGCCTGGGCGGTGGGCTCCGGGCAGCCACCGGCCGAGGTGATCAAAGCCGACCAGGGAGCGCTCACCGGCTGGCGCTGGACGATCCCCGGCTTCCTCCTCGGCGCCGTCATCGCCGTGCTCGTCAACCGCCTCGTCCTACGCCGCCGCCCCCGGCAACCCACCGAAACGGGGTAGACCCGAGCCCAGGTGGTGTATCCGCTTTCCAGCTCCGGCGAGTGTGACGTTTCCCCTTGTGGATAAGGCTAAGCGGGCCTCTCGCTGGGTGACGATGCCGCGACCAGCTGTAGTAGAATCGAACACATGTTCGCCGCCAATGACCCCGACCCCGACTCCGACGCCCCAGACGTCGCTGGCACCTCAGATGTCGCCGACACCCCAGCTGTCGCCGATGCGCCAGGGATCGCCGGTGCGCGAGGTGGCGCCTCTGCGGAGGATGTCGGCGATGCGGAGGATGTCGGCGATGCGCGAGGTGTCGCTGGTGTCGGCTCTGTGGAGGATGTCGGCGATGCGCGAGGGGTTGCTGGTGGCGCCGATGTGGTGGGTGTCGGTGAGGTGTGGGATATCGCTGGTCTGGATGCGGCTGGGACGTTGGCTGCGGCGGCTCGGTCGCATGCGGAGCGGATCCAGTCCGAGGT
>NZ_DASRXP010000358.1:0-21837 GCF_035687465.1 Kribbella sp. | reverse complement strand
CCTGGCCCCGGATCTCGGTGATCTGCTCGGGATGCAAGGGATCCACCCCGAGGACCCGGGCGGTGATGTCCAGCGGAACGGCCGACATCGGCAGCACCCGCCCTTGTGCACCGAGAAGTCTGGCCACCCAGTCGAGTCCGTCGACGGCCTCGCCGAGCAGTTCCCAGAGCGCGACGATGAGCAGGTTCCCGACCGCGTGGTCGTGCAGTTCGCCTTCGCTCTTGAAACGATGCTGCAGTACGTCGGCCCAGGTCCGACCCCACTCGTCATCGCGACAGAGCGCGGCCAGCGCCATCCGCAGATCACCCGGCGGCAGGACGCCGAGCTCGCGGCGCAACCGGCCCGACGAGCCGCCGTTGTCGGCGACCGTCACGACCGCGGTCAGCTGGTCCGTGACCTGGCGCAGGGCGGACAGCGAGGCGGCCAGACCGTGCCCGCCACCCAGTGCGACGACTCGTGGAGCCCTCGTCACCGCCACCCCACTCTCATCATTCGCGCCCCAGATCCCGGTGCACCACCAACGTCGGTGAACCCTTCTCGCGCAGCCGTTTGGCGATCTCCTCGGCCATCGCGACGCTCCGGTGTTTCCCGCCGGTGCAGCCGATCGCGACCGTGACGAACCGCTTGCCCTCGTTCAGATAACCCGTCCGCAGGGTGTCCAGCACGTCCACGTAGTTCTGCAGGAACTGCTGGGCCAGCGGATGACCGAGCACGAAGTCTGACACAGCTTTGTCCTGGCCGGTCATCGGGCGCAGGTCGGGCTGCCAGTACGGGTTCGGTACGAAGCGCATGTCGGCCACCACGTCGGCATCCACCGGGATGCCGTACTTGAAACCGAACGACACCACGGTCGCCCGCAGTTCGACGTTCTCCTCGTCGCCGAAGGCGTTCACGATCCTCGCGGCGAGCTGGTGGATGTTCAGGTTCGAGGTGTCGATCACCAGGTCGGCGCCGGCCCGGATGTCGCCGAGCAGCTCCCGCTCCCGCTCGATCCCGGTCAGCAGCCGGCCGTCGCCCTGCAGCGGATGCGGCCGGCGCACGCTCTCCTGCCGCCGCACGATCACGTCGTCCGAGGCCTCCAGGAACAAGGTCAGCGGGCGGTAGCCCTTGGTCCGCAGGTCCTCGAGCGCCGAACCGAGCTCGTCGAAGAACATCCCGGTCCGGACGTCGACGACCACTGCCAGCCGCGGCGAGGCACCGGTACCGACCACCTGCTCGACGATGGTGGTGAGGAACATCGGTGGCAGGTTGTCGACCACGAACCAGCCGAGGTCCTCCAGTACGTCCGCGACCGAACTCCGTCCCGCGCCGGACATGCCGGACACGATGATGAGGTTGCCGCTCGACTCGTCCATCAGTTCTCAGTTCTCCCCGTTCAGGCCCCCGTCGGGCGGACCGGAGAGCTCCGGCCCGTCGTCATCCAGTATCTCGCCGGTGGCGGTGTTCACGGCCGGTGCGCGGCCTGTGTCGGCCTTCGTTGCCGCCGAGTTCACCGCCAGGACCACAGACTCGGCGGTACGGCGTCCGAAACCGGGCAGGTCGGCGACCTCATCGACCGAGGCCTGGCGGAGTTTCTTCAGCGAACCGAAGTGCCGGAGCAGGGTCTTGCGCCGGACCTCGCCCAGTCCGGGGACCTCGTCGAGCACGCTCTCCACCATCGTCTTGGACCGCCTGCTCCGGTGGTGCGTGATGGCGAACCGGTGGGCCTCGTCACGGAGCCGCTGCAGCAGGTACAGGCCCTCCGAAGTACGGGAGAAGATGACGGGGTCCTCCTCATCGGGCAGCCAGACCTCCTCCAGCCGCTTGGCCAGGCCGCAGACCGGGATGTCGCCGAGGCCGAGCTCGTCCATGGCCTGCCGGGCGGCGGCCACCTGGGGCGGACCGCCATCGACCACGACCAGCCCCGGCACGTACGAGAACTTCTTCGCCCGGCCCGTCTCCGGGTCGATCAGGTTGGCGGTCGGGTCCTCCCCCTCCGGCACGCTGGCCCGCTCGTCCAGCAGCCGCCGGAACCGCCTGGTCAGCACCTCCGCGATCGAGGCGACGTCGTTCTGCCCGTCGACGCCCTTGATGACGAACCGCCGGTACTCGCTCTTGCGCGGCAGGCCGTCCTCGAACACGACCATCGAGGCGACCACCTCGGTGCCCTGCAGGTTCGACACGTCGTAGCACTCGAGCCGGAGCGGCGCCTCGGGCAGGTCGAGCGCTGCCTGGATCTCCTCCAAAGCCAGGTTGCGAGTGGTCAGATCGCTGGCCCGCTTGGTCTTGTGCATGGTCAGCGTCTGCAACGCGTTGCGCTCGACGGTCTCCATCAGCGCCTTCTTGTCGCCGCGCTGCGGGACCCGGATGGAGACCCTGGAACCGCGCAGCGCGGTGAGCCACTCGGTCAGCGCCTCCACGTCGTCGGGGATCGTGGGCACCAGGATCTCCCGCGGGATCCCTTCGCCGGACTCCGCGGCATACATCTGCTGGAGGAATCTGGAGACGAGGTCGCCGGTTGTCGCCGTACCGTCGGCCTTGTCGGCGATGAAGCCGCGCTGGCCGCGGACCCGGCCGCCGCGCACATAGAAGCTCTGGACCGCGACCTCGAGCGGGTCCTCGCTCAAGGCGACCACGTCCGTGTCGGTGCCGTCGCCGAGCACCACCGCGTTCTTGGCGAGGGCCTTCTCCAGGGCGGCGAGATCGTCGCGGATCTTCGCGGCCCGCTCGTACTCGAGCTCGGCCGCGGCCGCGCGCATCTCCTTCTCCAGGCGGCGCACGTACGTCGCGGTCTGGCCGGACAGGAACGCGGCGAAGTCCTCGACGATCTTGCGGTGCTCCTCCTGGCTGACCTGGCCAGTGCAGGGCGCGGCGCATTTGCCGATGTAGCCGAGCAGGCAGGGCCGGCCCATCTGGCGGTGCCGGTTGAACACGCCCTTGCTGCACGAGCGCATCGGGAACACCCGGAGCAGCAGGTCCACGGTCTCGCGGATCGCCCAGGCGTGGCTGTACGGACCGAAGTACCGGACGCCCTTCTTCTTGGCGCCGCGGCCGACCATCACCCGCGGGTAGTCCTCGTTCAGGGTGATCGCGAGCCAGGGATAGGACTTGTCGTCGCGGTACTTCACGTTGAAGCGCGGGTCGTACTCCTTGATCCAGGAGTACTCCAGTTGCAGCGACTCGACCTCGGTCGAGACGACCGTCCAGTCCACCTTCGCGGCGGTGGTCACCATCGACTGGGTCCGCGGGTGCAGGTTGGCCAGATCCTGGAAGTACGACGAGAGCCGGGAGCGCAGGTTCTTCGCCTTGCCGACATAGATCACCCGGCCGGCGGCATCGCTGAAGCGGTACACCCCGGGCGAGTCGGGAATCGACCCGGGAGCGGGTCGGTAGGAGGAAGGATCAGCCACCCAACCACCCTAGTTCGCCGTACCGACAACGCCGACCGCGCACGCCCTGACCGCAACTTGCCGGTGTCCGGCGAAACAGTCCTTCCCAGGTCCGTCCAGACAGCCCGGTTGGCGAAGAGTAGGCACGAGTCCGCGTCCTGGGGTGTCTTCTGAAGCTTGCGATCCGGCAAAGATGGCGTTGCGGTTTGCCGCGACGGCCACGTCATCGGCCGCAGCCGGGGTATGCGTTCGTAGCTTGGTGACTGAGCGTGGATGTTCAGGATCGAGCGTGAGCCCGTGCGCCTTCCCCAGGGAGTTCACTTTGTTGACCATCACCCCGCGGCGAGTGCGAATCGTCCTCGGCGCCGCTACAGCTTGTGTGCTGGCTGCCGCCGGCCTCGCCGCCACCCCGTCGCCAGGCCTGGCCCGCGTCCCTGCCCCTGAGGAGCCCGCCGGCGCCCTCGTCCGCGGTACCGACAGCCCCACGGCGATCCCCGGCAGCTACATCGTGGTCCTGGAGGGCCAGAGTTCGGCCGCGGTGACCCGGGCCACCACGCAGAGCATCGCGCGGTCGTACGAGGTCCAGGTGCGGCGGCAGTTCAGCGCTTCCATCCAAGGCTTCTCCGCGGCGATGACCGCGGAGCAGGCGCGGAAGGTGGCCGCCGACTCCCGGGTCGCGCTGGTACAGCAGAACCAGAAGATCACCGCGACGCAGGACAACCCGCCGTGGGGGCTGGACCGGACCGATCAGCGGGAACTGCCGCTGGACGGCAAGTTCGAGCCGTCCGCGACCGCCGAGAACGTCAGCGTCTACGTGATCGACACCGGGATCTACACGGCCCACCAGGACTTCGGCGGGCGGGCGGCTGTCGGTACCGACACGATCGGCGACGGACAGAACGGTGTGGACTGCGCCGGACACGGCAGCCACGTGGCCGGCACGATCGCCGGTACGACGTACGGGCTCGCCAAGAGCGCCAAGATCTTCGGGGTCCGGGTCCTCGACTGTGGCGGCTCCGGCTCGACCGAGAGCGTGGTCGCTGGAATCGAGTGGGTCACCGCGAACGCCAAGAAGCCGGCGGTCGCGAACATGAGCCTCGGCGGCAGCGTGGACCCGGCCTTCGATGCGGCAGTGAAGGCATCGGTCGAGTCCGGCATCGTCTATGCGGTTGCGGCAGGCAACGACAGCATGGACGCCTGCAACACCTCACCGGCCCATGAACCGTCGGCGATCGCGGTCGGAGCTGTCGACCCGACCGACACCAAGGCCGTCTTCTCCAACTTCGGCAGCTGTGTGGACGTCTTCGCCCCGGGCGTCGACATCGAGTCGGTCGGCATCAGCGGACCGGAGGCGACGCTCAAGATGAGCGGCACCTCGATGGCGAGTCCTCATGTGGCGGGCGAGATCGCGCTGTACCTCAGCGCCCACCCGGAGGCGACGCCGGCCGAGGTGAGGACCGCTCTGCTGGGAGCGGCGACACCGGACAAGGTCACAGACCCGGGTGCCGCCTCCCCGAACAAGCTCCTCTACGCGGGACCGATCAACCCGACCGAGCCCACCCCGACGCCGACGCCATCCACGCCGGCGCCGAGGTAGTTGCTCAGGCGGGGCCGAGGATGTTGCCGCCCTGGACGGTGATGGTGACCGGAGCCAGTGGCCTCGAGGCCGGCCCGTTGGCGACCGTGCCGTCGCTGGCGTTGAACTTGCTCCCGTGGCAGGGGCAGTCGATGGTGTCGTTCTCGACCTTGGTCACGAGGCACTGCATGTGGGTGCAGACCGCCGTGAAGGCCTTGTACTGACCGGCCGTCGGCTGCGTCACCACGATCTTCGCGTCGCTGAACACCATGCCGCCGCCGACCGGGACGGACGACGTCGGACCGAGCACCGGTCCCCCGCCGCCGGCGGGTGCGCTGGACGTCGGAGCCGAGGAAGGCGCCGAGGTCGGAGCCGAAGTCGGGTCCGAGCTGCTGGTGGAACTGGACGGCGTACCGCTGGCGTCGCCGCCGTCACCGCACGCGGCGAGCAGCGGTACGGCGACTCCGGCGAGACCGGCGACCGCGGCACCCCTGAGCACCGCCCGCCGATCACGCAGCGTCTCGATCGCCCGGGAGAGTTCTGCCGTTCTGTCGTCGCTCATGAATCTGGACCTCCAAGAGCCTGCTGGCAAAAGTAGTTGAACGCTCTGCTATCTGTTTCTACCCGACCGCCCCAAATCGGGACGGCCGGGCAGCACTTCCGCCACCGATTCATCACCCGGCGGCTCCCCCTGCTACCCGGACTAACGGCAGGATCGGGCGATCGGTTCAACCGAACCCGAAGAATTGCCAGACCGGCGGGTCAGCGGGTGGCGCGTTCTACCAGGCGGGCCGTCAGTTCCAGGACCGCTCGGCGGGTGCCCGGCTCGAGCCGCTCGGGCTGGAGGGGCCAGGCGCGCGCCAGGTGAGCGTCGTACGGGAGGACGACGTAGCCGAGGCCGCGGTCGGAGACGGCCGACTGCAGCCAGCGCACCGGCTCGGGATCGTCGGGCTGGTTCTCGGTGATGATGACCAGGCCCTTCTGCACCAGCATTTGCTGCCCGTCGGCGCTCAATTGGTCCAGTTCGCTGATGCTGCTCAGCGCGGCCTCGCGAGACGAGGGGATCACCAACGCGACCGCGTGGGCCGCGCCCGCGACGTACGCGGTGGCTTCCTCGTAGAGGCCGGACGGGCAGTCGACCAGGGACAGCGGGATCTGGTTCGCGCCGCCGACGTTGCGGGCGGCAAGCACATCGCTGATCGCGTCCGCGGTCGGCTCGGCCCGGGCCAGCTGGACCCGCGAGCCCGGCGTGTTCGCGATGCCCTTGTCGAGGCGGAAGGACAGCTTGCCCTCACGCGGGTAGGCGTCGACGGCCAGCACGATGTCGCTGCGCTGCGAGGCGAGCGTGTCCGCCAGCAGAGCGGTGACGATCGACGTTCCGCTGTACGGCACCGGGCCGATGATGCCGATCATCCGGCCGATCCCGATCGGGCGCCGGATCACCGCGATGTTCTCCACGTCGCGCTGCATCCGGCCCGAGGCACCGGCGATGTAGGCGGCCTCGGCTGCAAGGCGCCCGATCCGGCGGAGGAAGCCGCCCGAGCCGGGCTGCTCCTCGTGCTGCAGCCCGAGTGAATCGGTTGCCACGGGCAACGCTTCGCCGAGTGGGTCCTGGTACGCCGGGGCGTACGCGTGTGAGTCGGGAGCCTCAGGTGTCGGGGTGTCCCAACCGGTCGGCTCCTGCTGCGGCTGGTCCCAGCCGGTCGGCTCTTGCGGCGGCTGGCTCCAACTGCCGTCGCCGGTGGCCTGCTGCTGGTACGCCGGTGGCGGCTGCGGCGGATATCCCTGTTGCGGGGGTGGTCCGTAGCTCTGGTCGTACCCCTGCTCGTAGTTCTGCGGGGGCGGCTGATACCCAGGCGGCGGTCCGTACTGCTGCGGAGGCGGCCCGTACTGCCCAGGCGGACCCTGCGAGGCTTGCTGGTCGTACTGCTGCTGGTACTGGGGATAAGGCGGCCCGGGCGGCGGCGCGTACTGCTGAGGCGGCTCGTACTGCTGCGGCGGCGGGTACTGCTGCTGCTCGTACTGCTGCGGCGGGTACGGCGGTTGTGCTTGCGGATACGGCTGCTGATACCCCTGCTGGTCGTACGGCCCTTGCTGGTACTGCCCCTGCTGGTACTGGGGCTGGTTGTACTGCCCCTGCCCCTGGCCGCCCTGGGGCTGTGTGTGCTGCTGCGTCTGCGGCGGTACAGGTGCACCCCACCCGTTCCCCGAAGGAGGTGGTGGCGGCGGCATCGCCTGCGCACCACCAGCAACCGGGCCGCCGCCGCCACGAGCAGCGGGAGGTGGCTCAGGGGAAGCTGGTACGGCGGCGCTGCGGGCCGCCGCCGAATCGTCGTCGAGGCGGTTCATCATGTCCGCCTGCCAGTTCGATCCGGTCATACCATCCGATCAGAAGACGTCGAGCAGATCGCTGAACACCCCGAATGCCCCGAGGACCAGCGGAATCAGCGCTACCACGGCCAGTACCTGGATCTGGTCCAGGGTCTGCCCGAGCCGGACCTGCACGTGGTCCTGCGGCGTCCAGCTGAGGCCGAATGCACCCGCCATCGCCACGACCACTAGTAGTCCGACAGCTACAAGTGTGCCACCCACTGACTCCTGAGACAGATCCAGCACCAGCGCGGCGACCACAACTCCCGCGGCAGCGAACAGACCGAGCACTTCTCCTGCCAGTGGATACAGCCGCGAGCGGGAGCAAAGTAGCAACGCCAGCACCGCCGCGATGCCGACGGTCCACCCCGAACCGTGCATGGCGAGCACCACCCCGGCCGCAGCCGACCAGAGCGCGATGGAGGCCGCCGCGAGCGCCAAACCGACGTGGGCCGCGTTCAGCGCCTCCTCGACGTCCGGACGCCCGACCTCATTTCCGCGAGCCCGTTGATCGTCCAGTGCGGTCAGACCGGACATGGACAGAGCCAGGCGCGGCAGTATGCCGAGCAGCAGTACCGCGACCACCGCGATCAACGCGCTCAGCTTCTCGCTCGAAGCCCCGGAGCCGATCCCGATGATCCAGATCAGCGCGAAGAGCATCGCAGTACCGCCGCCGATCAGACCGCCACCGGCCAGGCCGGCCATCGCGAAGAGCAGCGGGCCGAGCGCCAGCCCGAGCGCGGTGATGCCTGCCCGCATCGGGATCGACCAGTCCTCGGAGATCCCGAGGGTCCAGGCCACGATCGCGAGCAGCACGGGCGTGACGACCAGCAGCGCGATCGCCGTGGTGCGCTGCTCGGCGCGGCCGAGCACGACGCCGCCGATCCCGGTCATGATCGCGACGATCAGCAGCACGAACGCGGTCACGTCCGGCTCGGCCGACCGCGCCAGCGCGATCGCCCCGGCCAGCAGGGCGAAGATCAGTGCCGCGCCAGAAGCCCAGTGCCGGTGCTTGCGGGCGAAGATGGTGCCGCGCCGTTCGAGGTCGTCCACGGCCTCCTCGGCCACGTCGTAGACGGTCGGTGGCGGAGGCACCTCGCCCTCGGCCGCCAGCCGCAGTACGGCGCCGTCACCGATCTGCGCCGAGCCGAGGGTCAGCTCGAGCGAGACCGTCTGCCCGGTCGGCGTGGTCAGGTACCGGCGCCGGGGCGACGGATCGACCGGCTCGCCGAGCATCCGCAACAGGTCCGGCATCAGCCGGCCCAACGGCTCGTCGACCGGCAGTACGGCGTCCATCTGGCGTTGCCGCCCGATGATCGTCACCCGGCTGTAGACCGCAGCCACCCATCCACCTCTCTGATCACGTGTTCCAGAACTACATTCATATCGCCACAGTGGCTAGGGCTGCTGCACTGGTGCGCCGGGCGGTAGCAGGCGGCCGAGCAGGGCACTGTAGATGTTCCAGTCGAGCTGGCTCTTGCCGTCACCGATCGGGTACCAGACCGCAGGCGAGGCGGACGAACCGATCTTCACCGGCTTGATCTCCGCGACCCCGCTGACATCCATCGCCTTGGCCAGCCCCTCGCCCTGCAGCGCGTCGTTGCCGACCCCCATCGCCATCGGGGCCGGGACGCCGACCCAGTGCGGCATCGACTTCGTGTCAGTACCACCGCGAGCGCCCTGAGCGAAGAACGAGACCAGCGTGAACGACTTCGCCAGCCTCTCCCCCACCCGCTGGACATCGCCCGGCGAGGGCAGCCCATCCGGCGTCGCGACCGACATGGTGATGACCTCTTCCAGTCCGGCAGGCCGCCGATGGATCTCCACCGCTCCTGCCGCGCTCAGACCGTCTTTGCCTCCGACGACAGCGAGCCAGGTCGGCTTCGGCGCCCGGCGCCGGCAGTACGCCGTCAGCTGGCCGACGTTCCACGGTTGGGTCACCGGCTCCGCGGTCCCCCACCCGGCCGGCTTGACTCCGGTCAGGTCGGTGAACAACTGCTCGGTCGCCTTCCCGACGACTGTGGACTCGAGCGCCTGGTACCGCACCCGCGCGGTGATCATCAGCTGGTACGGCAGCTCCAGGTCGACCGCGACGAAGGTCGGGCTCATGTCGACCTTGTCCTGCTCACCGGCAGCGACGGCGGCGAACATCTGGCCGTCCCACTTCAGCTTCGAGCCACCCAGCCCGTCGTACGCGCCCTCGCCGTTCGGCTCGGTCACCACCCAGCGCGAGTCCCGCGCGCTGAACAGGGTCGTCCGTACTGCGAACGTCAGCCGCGTGGTCGCCGGGGTCACCAGCTGGAGCCCGAGGCCCTCGACCTCCGCGGCGGCGAGCGCGTCCACCAGCCAGGCGGACATCCCGACCACCGGGCGGTCCTGCATGATCACGACGACCTTGTCGGTCCGGATGTCGATCGCCGGACTGAGCTCGACCGGGTTAGGCATCGTTGCCTCCAGCACCATTCGAGGCCGGGTCGGCAGGACCCGTGGATGGGTTACCAGTAGGTGGGTTGAAGGGTGGCGGGGCCGGCTTCCACACCCGTCCACCGAGCCGCTCGACCAGCGTGGCGGCGTACCGGTCGGCCAGCTCGGGCGCACCGTCCTGCGGCGTCGCGCGAACCTCCATCCACCAGACCGGGATCTCCACGTCGGCCAGCTCAGGCCCGAGCAGCCGCTCCACCTCGCCCGGGACCTGGATCAGGATCGGCGCCTCCAGCGACGCCAGCGGCTGACCCTGCGGGTCGCACAACTGCAGGATCGCGCCGTCGGACACATCGCGCACCAGCCAATCGGGGCCGGCGGAAACCATGCCGGCCAGCACATCTTCGTACGACGGCCGCCCGTCGATCAGTGCCACCACGTCGTAGCTCACTTCACTCCTCCACCATCTGACTCGTCGGCGGACGCGGTTCCGTCCGCCAGCGCGGTCTGGATCAGGTACGGGCGTTCGCCACGTCGCACGAACAGGCCCCGGCCGGCCGGGAAGTTCCCCGGTACGGCGCCGGTGAACAATGCGCCCTCGCTCTTGTCGCCCGACAGCACCAGCCCGGCCGTGCCGGACTCCATCACGGTGGTCAGGAACGGTTCGTACAGCGCCCGGCCTGCACCGGAGGCACGCCGGGTGATGACGAAGTGCAGGTTGATGTCGCGCCCGGACGCGACGTACGGCAGGAACGGGTCCATCGGTGCCTGGCCGCCGCTGGTCAGCAGGTCGTAGTCGTCGGCGACCACGATGACCTTGGGTCCGGGGACTGGAACGATCGCTCCGTCGTTCGTGTCGTCCGGCAGCCGCTTCTCCAGCTCACTGGAGACACCGGCTGCCAGGCCCGCACCGACCCGGCCGCTGGTCGCGTAGCCGCCGAGGTACGGATCCGGCAGGAAGCCGCGCAGGCCGCGCCGCGGGTCCATCACCGCGAACACCACCTCGTCCGAGCTGTACCGGTCGATCAGCTGCTGCATGATCAGCTTCAGCAGGTTGGTCTTGCCGGAGGCCGTGTCGCCGAAGATGACCAGGTTGCCGTCGCGCTCGAACAGGTCGAGCAGCACCGGCGCCATCGCGGTCTCGTCCATGCCGATCGGTACGGTCTCGGGCTCGTCCTGGGCTGTCGGCAAGGTCTTGCGCTCGAGTTTGAGCGGCAGCACCCGGACCTTCGGTGCCGTCGGTCCCTGCCAGGCGGAGCCGAGCGCGAGCGCCTGGCCCTGCATCGCCTCGCTCAGGTCGTCGTCCTGCAGCATGCTGTCCACCCGGGGCAGCGCCAGCTGGCCGAACAGCTTGTTGCGCGGAATCAGCACCCGGCCCGGACCGGCGTTCCGCATCGTCTCCTGCAGCCTGCGGTCGATGTTGGAGTCGGCCGGGTCGTTCAGCCGCAGCTCCAGCACCGTGCCGAACAGCGCCTGCGTCGCCATCCGCACATCTGTCCACCGGACCATCGCGGTGACCAGGTGGATGCCGTAGCTGCTGCCGCGCTGGACCAGGTCGGCGATCGGCTCCTCGAGCTCGTCGAAGGTCGTCTTGATCGCGCCGTAGTTGTCGAGTATCAGCACCACGTCCGCGACCGGCAGCTCCGGCACCTGGCCGGCGGCGTGCAGGGAGCGGAGTCGCTCCATCGTGTCGATGCCGCGGTCGCGGAACACGACCTCCCGCTCGTCCAGCATGCCGCGGACCTCTTCCAGCGTCCGCCGGATCTTCTCCCGGTCGGTCCGGATCGCGACGCCGCCGACGTGCGGCAGGTCGGCCAATGGCGCCAGACCACCACCGGCCAGGTCAATGGCGTACACCGCGACCTCTTGCGGCGTGTAGCTGTGAGCCAGCGAGGTCACCACCGTGCGCAGGAAGGTCGTCTTGCCGGACGACGGCCCACCGACCAGGGCGCAGTGGCCACCCGCCACGGTGAGATCGAGCCGGAAGACACTCTGGGCCTGCTTGCGCGGATCGTCGATCACCCCGATCGCCGGCGACATCGGCGGGCTCTTCACCGCGAACTGCAGGCCGCGCGATCCGGTGATGTCGACCGGACCACCGACCTGGTCGAGTGTGCAGACCTTCGGCAACGGCGGCAGCCACACTTGCGGAACCGGCGTACCGGCGGGTTTGACCTGATCGACGAACACCCCGAGCACGGTCGGACCGGTGGTCCGCTCGGTCGAATCGTCCTCGTCGGACTTCGTGTCCTCCGCCGCGAGCGTCTTCAGATCAGGCTGCTGGTACGGCGTGACGAGGTACGGGCGGACCGCCGGACCGTCGTTCGCCTTCTCCTCTTCCGGAATCACGCGACCCTTGTACGGGCCGGAGACGTACGCCGCGCGGAACCGCTGGTACACGCTGGTGTCGACCTTCAGGTACCCGAATCCCGGCAGCGGCGGCAGGTGGAACGCGTCGTCGGTGTCCAGGACGGTCCGGCTCTCCTCCTCGGAGAAGGTGCGCAGCCCGAGCCGGTAGGACAGGTAGGTCTCCAGGCCGCGCAGCTTGCCGCCCTCGACCCGCTGGCTGGCGAGCAGCAGGTGGACGCCGATGGACCGGCCGATGCGGCCGATCGACAGGAACAGGTCGATGAAGTCCGGCCGCGCGGTCAGCAGCTCGCCGAACTCGTCGATCAGCACGAACAGATGCGGGTACGCCGGCATGTCCGGCCGCTGCTTGCGCAGTAGCCGGTAGTCGGTGATGTTCGCGACGTTGCCCGCGTCCTTCAGCATCTGCTGGCGCCGCTGCACCTCGCCCGCCAGGCTCGCGTACGCGCGCTCGGTCAGGCTGGGGTCGTCGACCAGGTTGGTGATGATGCCGGCCACATGCGGTACGCCCTCGAAGGGCGCGAAGGTGGCGCCACCCTTGTAGTCGATCAGCACCATCGCCAGATCCTCCGGCGAGTGCGTCGCCAGCAGGCCCATCACCAGCGTTCGCAGTACTTCGGACTTTCCGGAACCGGTCGCGCCGATGCACAGGCCGTGTGGCCCCATGCCGAGCTGAGCCGACTCCTTCAGGTCCAACACCACCGGCTGCCCATGACTGTCCAGGCCCAGCGGCACCCGGAGGAATGAGCGCTCGTGCCGCGGCACCCACATCTGGGCCAGGTTCAGGTCGCCCGGGTCCTCGATCTGCAGCAGACCCATGAAGTCGACGGTCTTCAGCGAGGCGTCTTCCTCGAGCGAGTCGGCCGACAACCGCAGCGGTGACAAGGTGCGGGCCAGGCCCTCGGCCGTCGCCAGCGGGGTGTCGTCGAGCCGCCCCTGGGCGGTCAGGTAGCCACCGCCGCGCAGGTCCTCGACCAGCACCTCGCCGTCCTGGACGGTGATCCGGATGGCCACGTTGCTCGGCTCCTGCATCCGGTCGGCGACCAGGTGCAGCACCGTCACCCCGAGCTCCCCGATGGTCAGGGTCTCGTCGGCGGTGACCACGTCGGTGGCGACATCGCCGTACGTGTCATGCAGGACGAGGAGGCGCTTGATCATCCGCCTGGAGTCGCCCGAGCGCAGCGATCCCCGCTTCGCCTCGCTGGCGAGGGTGGCTCGCGACGCCACGTCCTCGCGGATCAGGTCGGCCAGCTCGGACGGCTTCTGCGCGATCCGGCGGAACGGGTGCGGTCCTTCCCGGCGCTCCGGATCGACCGCGTGCGGCAGCCAGCCGACCCACTGCCACTGAGGCAGCGTGGCCGGCGGGAAACACGCCCCCATCTCGAGATCTTCCGGCGCATGGAACACCGCCGCCTGCAGCAACAGCGCTCTTGCGATCCGTACGACGCCGTCGCGGTCCCCGACGATGCTCACATTCCCCGCGAGGTCGAGGGGAATCGTCAAGGGCATGTCCGGCATCAACGCGAACCGCCGGGCCAGCGCCTCCGCCTCGGCCATCATGAACGGGTCCGGCGGATCCATCATCGAACCGGACGACGCGAGCGTAGCCGGGACCACCGGCATCCGGCCGGTCGCACAGCGGACCAGCAGGAAGTCCGAGTCGCTGCGCCGCCGCTCCCACAGCCGGGCCGGATCGCGGACACAGTCCACCAGGGCGTCAGCGGGCGGGTTCAGGGCCACGGCTGTCTTCCGGTTGGTCCGCTCCATCTTGCCGAAGTCCTCGCGCAACCGCTCGAGATAGTCGAGGTACCGGTTGCGCTGCTCACGGCTCTCCTTGCCGCTCCGGCCGCGCTGCGAGAACGCCATCCCGAAGGCGCCGAGCACCGTGACGAAGAGCACGCCGACGCCGATCACGGCCGACGTACCGGTGCGCATCGTGCTCATCATCCCGACCGAGCCCAGGACGCCGACCACCGGCATCATGGTCTGCATCGCGTTGCCGCGGCCCTTGGCACCCTTACCGCCGGGCGGCGGGGTCTCGATCACCCGCGGCTGCCCGGTGTCGATACTCCGAGTGCTCCGCGCCGGGCGGTGCACGAGTCGTGTCGACACTTTCTCTCCTCAGCTGAGCCGGCCGGCCCCTCGACTACAGTCCCTTGAACGCCTGATGGCATGCTCGACCGGAGCCTAGTAGAACGAGAGTTCACCCGCAGTCACCACCCGCGCCCAGCGGCGTACCGATGACTGCTCCGGCCACGCGGTGACCTGTCCACCGGACGCGACACGGCGCTCGTGAAAGCTCTCACACTGTTGCGTGACTGACCGGTTCGGATGACATGCTCTGACCGACTCGATGAGAGGCGGAGTGCGCTACCGATGACCGATCGACCGTTCGACGGCCGCCAGGTGCTGGACCTGGTAGCCGACTTGCTGCCGGTGCTGCTGCCGGACGCCGACCTGGACCCGGCCGGCCCGATCGTGAAGCTGCGCTGGAGCCGCGGCGGGCTGTCCTCCAGCGCCGATGTCGGCCTGGTCGAACTGATCGATCGGTGCCGTGAGCAACCGAACCACCTGTGGCCCCGCACCGTGGACGACTGGCTCCGCGCCGTCGTCGCCGAGATCGGCATCGCCACCGACGAACACCTGTACGGCGATGTCGCGGCCCGGCAGCGGGTCACCCTGCGCCCGGTCGGCTGGTCCGACGCGGTCGACAGCATGCTGGCCGGACTGACGGTCCCGTTCGGCCGGTACTTCGAGATCGCGTTCGGCATCCAGAGTGGTCCCGACTGGCACCGGCTGACCCAGGTCCGCCGGGTGATGCACGGACTGCATCTCCCGGACCGTCCGTCCGGCCTGGATCTCACCCTGCACGGCCTGACCGGCCTCACCTTCCAGCAGGTCCACGGCTACCCGTGGTCCGTCCTCAGCCGCCCGGGCGATCCCACCGTCGGCATGGCATTGGTGGACCACGAACGAGCTCTGCCCGCGGCCGGAAAGGGCCGGGGCACGTTGCTCGCAGTACCGGCGACCGACCTGTTCGCGATCTGCCCGGTCGACCGCCACGAAGACATGCAAACCAGGGCCGACGAGTTCGCCCGCTGGGTAGCCAAGGCCCACGGCGACGCCGAAGACCCCTGCAGCCCCGGCCTCTTCTGGCTAGTCGGCGAACTCCTCGCCGAACTTCCCGTCGACCTGGACCGCTCCCCCGCAGTAACCCTCCCCAAGGCGCTAAAAACCCCCACCTGGCGCCGCTGGCTAAACCGCTAAGCCTCGGTCAATCGTCCTCAGAGCCCCGATCCCTTCAGAACGGCGACGGTCGCGGAGGCTCAGGCACGATCAAGCCATCCCGCTCGCCTCGCGCGGCTTCGAGCGCACTCTCGATCGTGTCCGTGGCAAACGAGAACGGCTTCATCACGCCGTGCCCTACCAGGTACTGCTGATTCGCATGCCCACCCGCCGGCGCGTACAGAAGAAACTCCTCCCACCGCCCGACCTGCCAACCCGCAAACGAATCAGCAACCATGCGCGGCTCAGACGGACCGATCCGCGCATTCCACCACGCCGCCAGCAACGCCCGCGCCTGCTCCGGGTCGATCCCGTTCGTCATCTCAGCTCTCCTCGTCCAACGCGTCCAAAGCCGCCTCGTCGATCGGCAACGGCTCCAACTCGGCCCACTCACCGATCGACAGGATCGAGACAGATCCATATCCAAGCTCGAGTAACCCGTTCCCCAGCGAATAGGGGCCACCCCGCTCGAACAAGGCGAGGAGGGGCTCATACGGATCAGCCAACCCCGGGAACCGCTGCCGAGGCAGGTCACCCAGCGCCGCCCACCGCACGATGTTCACACCCATCGCCGGCCGGATCGGGAACTCCATGGGCGTCTGCTCGATCTCGAGCCTCTTCAGCAGAGCCGGGTCCACGGCGACCTCCGGCTCCAACGCACCCGCCAGATCGGAGAACGGCCACTCCTCCTCAGCCCCAACAGCCAGGGCCCACACCGCCGTACGCCGAAGAAACTCACGCGTCAGCAGCCCGCGCGACCGCCGATGCTCGTACGCCGCGTCGTCGTCCCACTGCACAGCCTTGAGCAGCTCAACCATCCGCTCAGCAGCGCCGCTATCGCTCACCAGCCCGCCCCTTCTCCGCTCTAGCTCACCTGCCGACCGTTGCCAACCGCATCAAACCACCGACGGAGAGCCGAGATCAGACGTCGACTTCTTCATCGTCGCCATCGGACCGGCTGAACGTGCGGCGGGTAGCACCCTGATCCTTCAGCAACTGAGCCTCCTTCACCGCGCCCGCCGCGGTCTCCCAACCCGGGAACTCGTACACCATGTCTCCACTGACCAGGAACGACTGATTCGTGAATCCACCGGGGGTGGTGATCACACACCATTGATCGTCGTACGCCGACCCCTCGTACCCCGCGAACGTGACCGGCTCGAACCGCGTCATGTCCTTCACCACCCAGGTTGTGATAGTCCGCCAGAATCCGGTACGCGTCCTCCACGGTCGAGCGCCTGGATGTCCTCCGGGCTGGGATCGACCTCGGCATGGTGGTTCGGTTGCACCACATACTTGAGCACGCCGTCAATCGTGCGAGCCGGACCACGGAGGCCGTACTGATCCTCCCGCGCACCCGTCGGTTCCGGAATGGCCTCAAGTTCCAGCAACCGTCGAAGCAACTCGGCCTCATCCTGCACCGACGAACCGGATCGCAGGAACAGGTTCTCCCGCGCACCCATCATCTCTCCTTCACCAGAGGTCATGATCCGCTGACAGCCCAGTCGCCAACGGCACCAAATTAGGTCGACGGAACTCACGCGTCAGCCTCAAACGAGAACGCAAGTGGTCGTACGCCGCCGCCAACAGTACGGATTATCAGATCGTCACCACTGCGGCGCGGGCCGGGGAGGCTCCGCCTCGATCAGGCCGTCCTGCTCCGCCCGGGCAGCGTCAAGCACAGACTCTCGCGTGTCGGTGGTGTACGAGAACGGCCGCACGACGCCGTGCCCAACCAGGTACAGCTGATTCGTGTAACCACCCGGCGACGAGAACACCAAGAACTCCTCGGCCGGTGCAACCTGCCAACTCACGTACGACTCAGCCGTGGTCTGATGCGCAGGATCAGGCATCCGCGCATTCATCCAAGCAGCCAACGCCGCCCGCGCCTCATCCAACACCCCCGGATCGATTTCGACCATTTCAACGATCCCCTCGAGCCGCGTCCAACGCGTCCAATGTCGCTTCGTCAATAGCCATGGGCGGCTGCTCAGCCCGCTCAGCCACCGACCTGTACGGAAGCGACACATACTCCAGCTCCATGAACCCGGAATGGATCCGGAACCCACCACCACGCTCCAACAGCAACAACAACGGCTCATACGGATCAGGATCCAACTCCGGAAACCGCTGCTTAGGCAGATCACCCAGCGCCGCCCAATACAACGCGCTTTCCGCAGCCCAGCGAAGTGGCTCCACCGTAAAGTAGACGCCGGCCGAGCGCACCAACTCCTCAAGCTGCGCAGGATCGGGCTCCTTGGTCGGATCCACCGCCTTCGCCAGATCAGCAGACGGCCACCGACTCTGCGTCAACGGACCCAACGCCTGGGCCCACCGCGCCGTACGGCCCAAGTACTCCTGCATCAGCCGAATCCGAGACCCCCGGTGCTTGAGGCACCCTTGTCGTCATCCCACTCAACCGCAAGCAACCGCTCGAGCACACGATCGGCCCTATCGTTGTCCGTCACAGGCCCATCAGCTCCTTTGCGGGAATTCTGACCGCCACCCGCGGACTAGCGGCCAGACTCTCTTTGCTGTTCGCTCCGGCGGGATGACGACCTAATGGGTCGCGGCCGGCCGGGCGTCGCGGCATCTCGGTCAGCGGCGCCTTGATCTCTTCAGAACGGGGATGGTCTCGGAGGATCAGGAACGATCAATCCATCCCGTTCATCCCGCGCCGCCTGGAGAGCGCTATCAATCGTGTCGGTCGCAAACGAGAACGGCTTCACTACGCCGTGCCCCACTATGTACTGCTGGTTTGCATGCCCGCCTGCTGGTGCGTACAGAAGGAACTCCTCCCACCGCCCGACCTGCCAGCCCGCAAACGAATCAGCAACCATGCGCGGCTCAGACGGACCGATCCGCGCATTCCACCAGTCCGCCAACAAGGCACGCGCCTGCTCAGCCTCAGCCGGGTCGATCTCGTCTGTCATCTCAGCTCTCCTCGTCCAACGCGTTTAGTGTTGCCACGTCGATCGGCAACGGGCTCGCCCTCGGGACCACATCGTCGTCACGTCTCACGGCCTCGAGTCGGTCGAACATCCGCTCATCAGGAGCGCCTAGCGTCGCCTTGTCGTGCTCAGCAAGCAACCTCGATCCGCTCCTTCGGATCCGGCAGTCACTCCGGCACCCACGGACGCCAGCAATCGGCATCTGGGGCATCCATCGTGGTGCCCTCGGGAAACTCGTGCACACCGCGGCCCGGAAGGTAGGCCGCGACAAGCAGGTCCAGATCGTGACAGAGCAGCATAGGCACGCCCGGCCTGGCCTCGACGAGGCGATCGAAGACCAGCCGTGCCTCCCGCTGCTGTACCACTGTGTCCCGACCTAGCCAGATGTCGATCTCCATCGTGTAACCGTCGAGGGCCTGGATATCCTCCGGGCCGGGATCGACCTCGACATGGTGATTCGGTTGCACCACGAACCCGAGCACGCCGTCAACCGTGCGAGCCGGACCACGGAGGCCGTACTGGTCCTCCCGCGCACCCGTCGTATCTGGGATGGGTTCGAGTTCCAACAACCGCTGGAGCGACTCAGCCTCGTCGTGCACCGGTGAGCCGGATCGCAGGAACACGTTCTCCCGCGCAGCCATCATCTCTCCTTCACATAGGTTACGACCCGGCCATCGCCGAGGATGAAATGCACCTTGGCGGCGACAGTCCTACCGGGTTGCCCGAGCGCCCTCTTGAAACCCCTCAGGGCCCCCTCCTCGGTCAGGCCAATCTTGCTGCCATCGATCACGACCTCGCCGTCGGTCGGCACTTGGTCGCTGGCGTCGTTGACGTTGCGCCTGACCGCAGTCGGCGAACTGCCATTCGGTGTCTTGAATTCAGTGACCACACCCTCGTCGAGCGGATCCTTGCGAACCATGCACTCCGGGTTCTTCAGTTTGTCCTTAGTGTGGTCCTCCTTGCGGCCGTCCACCCGCCAACCCTCTTGCTCGAGCCGGTCGGCTATAGCGCGCTCCTCTGGGCTGAGTGACCCGTCCGGGTCGTGTACGCCGGGCGCGAACTCATCACCAAGGGGCTTGTGGTGGAACGACGGGTCGAACCCTGGCCCATCGCTGACGCCGAAACCACTATCGCCCGGCCGCCAGTCCCGATCACCCTGTGCGGAATCGTATCCGTCTGCGCCAGGTGAGCCCGCTCCGGCCGCCGGTGGCGAGCCCTCTGGCGCCGGACCGTGGCCTGTGCGCGGCCCGTCCGGATTGAGAGCGTTCTCGATTCGGTGGGGATCATGCGGTGCGTGCGAAGCCGGCGGACCATCCGGATGCAACGCGTTCTCGATCCGGTTTGGATCGTGCGTGGCATGCGAAGCGGGCGGCCCATCCGGATGGAGACGCTCGTCGATCGTGTTGCGGTCCCCGGGCCGATCCTGCATGAAGTCCTCACGCGGATCCCGCGGACGCTCGGGTTGAGCGTTCGGACGATCCTGCATGAAGTCCTGACGGGGGTCCCGCGGACGCTCCCCCTCAGGACTCGGCGAACGCTCCCCCATGTTCCGATCACCCGGATCCCGCATGAAGTCCTCACGCGGATCCCGCGGACGCTCCCCCTCAGAACTCGACGGCCGGTCCCCCATATTGCGGTCCCGCGATTCCTGCATGAAGTCCTCACGCGGATCCCGCGGACGTTGAGGATCTAGACGATCCTCAATTCGATGGGGATCGCGCGGTGCCGGCGGACCGTCCGGGTGCAGGCGTGCGTCGATCTCGCGTGGCTCCGTGGTCCGTGGCGTCGCGGGCTCAGGCGCAGCGGGCTGCTCGTGCATCGGTCGTGCATTCTCCGGCGGCGGACGGTCGCGACGCGTCGACGGATCCGGTGCCCGATCGTGGGCCGACGATACCTCCTCGCTCGGACGCTCGTGAGTCTCCTGCTGGTGCGGCGTCTGGGACTGATTTGGCTGATCAGAGTGCGGCTGTTGTGGGGCATGCGGCGCCGGCGGCTGCTGCGGTGTATGCAGCGGGCCAGGCTCCGGAGGCGTGTACTGCAGCGGGGCATGCGGCTGCTGCGGAGCATGCGGCTGCACCGGCGGGTGCTGTGACTGCTGCGGATGCTGCTGCGGAGCGTGCTGCTGCGGACTCTGCTGAGGAGCATGTTGCTGGGGTGCATGGGGCTGGTGCGGGGGGAAGGGGTTGGGGGTGAAGTGGGTGCCGTTGACTTGCCAGCTTGGGCTGATTGGGGAGTGCCAGTCACCGCCGGGGCGACGTACGACGGCTTCCAGTCTCTGGAACGTGTTCCCGTATTTCGGCGGCCAGTCGGAGATGCGACCGGACTGCATGTCGGCCCAACGGACCGTGCCGTCGACGTCGACGAAGGCGTTGAACCAGTGAGCGGTCTCCGGAGCGTCCGGGTTGAGCCTGGTCCAATGCCCGTAGATGATCGCAGCCGTGCCGGGCGGCTGGCCATTCAGTGCGTTGTAGATCGCCTGATTCGCGCCGTCTGTGTACGCCGCTGGGTTCTGCGCGCCGACGACCGGGTTCCCGTTGGCGTCATTGACTCTGATCGCGTCCGGCTGCACACCGGTGTACTGGTACATCTCGTCGTACTCGCCAGGCTTCGGCTCCTCGATGCCGTGCTTGTTGACCTTCGTCTTGAGGTCGCCATTAGCGATCCGCGGCTCCCCGCCCTGCAGGTTGTCGGCGAACGCACGAGAGTTGTCACCACAGTTGTTGGTGGCGGCGGGGTGACCGGTGCTGAAGTGCGGGTTGCCTTCGGTGATCCAGTCTTCGACGTTGCGCAGCGGGTCACCAGCGATCTTCGCTTTGAGCCGCTGGAGCAGAGAGCCGGTCGGGTCGCCGGGGTTGTAGCGGGTCGGCTCGACGTCGTGTCGTTGCTGTCCTGGGTGACCGACAGGGGGCGGTGGGTCCTGTTTCGGTTGGTCTGCGTCGGCTTTGGAGTCTTCCGGCTTGTTCTCGTCGGACTTCTTCGCTGGCTGCTGGTCGTCGTTCGAGTTGTGGGACGGATCGTGACTGCCGTCGTGGGGTGTGGTGCCGTGCCCGTCGGCGTGGCCCGGTCGGCCGGCGTGCGCCACGCCGGGCACCACCGGAGGCGGTACGAAGGCCGGCTCGTCGGCGGCCCGCACCGGGTCGGGCGTTCGCGTGGTTGGCGCATCCGGCGAGTGCGTGGACGGCGAATCGGGCGAATGCGTATTTGGCGAGTCCGGTGTACGGGTCGTCGGCGAGTCCGGTGTACGGGTCGTCGGCGACTCCGGCGTACGGGTCGTTGGCGAGTCCGGGGTGTGGGTCGCCGGACGGTCCGGCGTGTGGTGCGCCGCCGGTGCATCCGGGGTATTCGTCCGCGGCGAGTCCGAGGTGTTCGTGTGAGTCCGCGGCACATCCGGAGTGTGGGTGCTCGGCGAATCCGGCGTACGGGTCGTCGGCGAGTCCGGAGTGTGAGCCCTCGGCGCGTCCGGGCTGTGCGTGGACGGCGAGTCCGGCGTACGGGCCGA
>NZ_DASRXP010000357.1:0-2138 GCF_035687465.1 Kribbella sp. | reverse complement strand
CCGAGCTCCCCCGAGACCCCATGCGCGCCCGACACGACCTCACCGTTGATGTAGAGGCCGCACCCGACTCCCGACCCGATCGTCACCACCGCGAACGAGTCGACCCCGACCCCGACCCCGAACCAGTGCTCAGCCACGGTCAGCGCCCGTACGTCGTTCGACACCACGACTGGAACACCGAGTTTGTCCGACAGCAACGCGGCGATCGGCACATCCCGCCATCCCATGAACGGCGAGTCCCGCACCAACCCATGCGGCGTATCCACATCGCCTGACACGGCCACGCCGATCCCGATCAACGGCCCGGCCGGGTCCGTCGCGTCGTCCAGCGTCCCGATCAGCTCCTGGGCCAGCTCCGCCAGCCGCTCGATCACGATCTCGGACGACGTCTCCTGCAGTTGCCGGTGGCGCACAGCCCGGATCCCTGCCCGGAAGTCGGTGGTGACACCGATCAGGTCCGCCGGCGTCACCTTCAGTCCGATCACCGAGATGCTGTTCGCGATCACTGTCAGCGGGCTGACCGGCCGGCCGATCCCCAGGTGGTTCTCACTGGGCTCATCGAGCGGCGTTGCCACCGGTTGATCGGTGACGAAGCCGGCCTCGATCAGCGGTGCGACGGCCTTCGTCACCGCCGCCTGGGACAGACCGGTCCTTCGCGCGATCTCGACGCGCGGGATCGGCCCCTGGGTCAGGATTCTGGTCAGCACCTCGACCCCGGCCGGCGTAGCCAGCGGCAGCGGACGGTTCGGGCGCAGCGGCATGACAGCAAACTACCGGCGACCGACGCGTTTCACCGTGCTGGGTCCGCACGAGCGCGCCACAAACCTCGTCATTCAGGAGATTTGTCGACATTTCCGAGCGTCGGAGACGCCAACGCCCACCTGATCGTCCTGGTCAGACCCTCCCCGGCGGCCCGGACCAGCGTCTTCTCGGCCAGCGGCAGATACGGCAGCCGCAGCGGCCAACGCGTCCACCAGGGCAACAGTCCGACCGCCGCGGCCGTCAACACTCCGTACGCCGGTCGCGCGGCCCATGGCACCGGTGGATGCACCAGGATGAAGCGGGCCGCCTGTCGAGCCTCGGTGGTCCCGCGCAGCTCCGGCCGGTACTCCGCCAGCAGTTGCCGTAGTTCCAGCTCGGTCGTCGGCGGATCCACCACACCCAAGGCGCGAGCCACCCGGGCCGTGTCCTCGACGTACGCGTCCCTCTCGGAGGCGTCGAGCGGGGCAGCGCCGTACTGCTGGTGCGCGGCCAGGAAGCTGTCCACCTCGGCCACGTGGACCCATTTCAGCAAGTGCGGGTCGCCGGCCCGGTACGGCACTCCGTCCGGACTGGTACCGCGGACGCGCTCGTGGACCGCCCGGACCTTCGCGATCGCGGCCTCAGCGTCCGAGACAGCGCCGTACGTCGTGATCGCCAGGAAGAAACTGGTTCGCTGCAGCCGACCCCACGGGTCACCGCGGTAGCCCGAATGCGCGGAGACCGCCGCCATCGCGAGCGGGTGGAGCGACTGGAGCAGGAGAGCTCGCAATCCACCCGCGAACATCGACGCGTCGCCGTGCACCCTCCGGATCGGCCGGTCCGGCGCGAACCACCGGGGACCGGGGGTGTTGTGGACCCGGTCCCGCTCAGCCCGCGGATCCGGGCCGGCCACCTTCGTCATGATCATCCGGGCCAGGCCGTCCCTGAGCGGGTCGAGCAGTCCCTCCTGCGGGGTGGCGGTCATACGCCCAGTCTCCCCACCACTCCAACCCTTCGACCACTGCGGTGATCAGTGCCGCACGTCGACGAACACCGGGTTGGTGTAGAGCCAGGTGTCCAGCCAGGGATCGCCGTCGTTCACCGGATGCTGGATCGGCCCGGCCGGATCGATCTTCCGGCCCAGGTACCCCGGTCCGTTGCGGCGGCCGTCGCTGCCGCGCACCCGCACGTAGTGGGACCGCTCGGCCCGGCCCAGCGGGATCCGCAAGCTGTACGTCCCGCTCTTGCGGGATACGTCGACCTGCTCGACCACGCGGGTGTCCGGAGCCCTCAAGGTGTCGCGGTTGCTCACCGGGCCGGTCACTACTCCGCGGATCACGTCCAGGTTGGCCAGCCGAGGCAGTACGCCGTGGAAGTTCGGCCGGGTCGCGCTGGTC
>NZ_DASRXP010000356.1:0-4325 GCF_035687465.1 Kribbella sp. | reverse complement strand
TCGCCCAGTACCTAACGCCGAACCACACTCTGGGCCTGGCTCGATCCCAGCCCTACGTCCACAACTTACTCAAGCCAATCTTCGAAGATCTGCTCGGGCTCGGCGCTGCCGCGTATGGCGCTGCCTCTGAACGATTCGAGTACCTGCGGCTCGTCGAGGCCACGTTCGAGAACCTCAAACGGACGGGCCGCGAACGAGAAGGTGCTTCAGACGACGCTGAAGTCGAGCGGCTGCTGGCCAGGGCCGAGTTGCCAGTGTCCCAACCGTCGGCGCAGGAGGAAGTCGCTAACGCCAAGGCCTCCGCATACGAGAGGAGGCAGCAGCGCGCCAGTTTTGTGTCGCTTGGTGTGGTCCACCTCTCTGTCACCGAACCGTCGATGGACAGCTATCGAGCGGTTACGGCGGCGGAGCTGGACGCAGAGGTCGTCCGCGATGGCGAGCAGCATCCACTAGTCCGCGCCGGTCTCACCGGCAGCAAGCCGGACCTTTTCCGAGCGACCATGGCTGACGTTGACGCAGCAATAATCCGACTCGCTGACAAAGCAGCCTGGTCGCTCGGTGCTGGATTCATCCCAAGCGAGTTCTACATAGATGAGATCGGTCAATAGAGCCGCGCCGCCACTGGAGGCCCGGGGGAAGCTGATCGGTGGGGTTCTACCCCAGCCTCCTCCTCGCTGGAGCGCCAACAGTTGCCATCACAGTTCAGGAGTCGGTTGGTCTCCCGGGGCGGGGCATGCGCTGAGCGAGGAGACTGGCGGCTCTCTTGTCTGATTCGGGAACCCATGCCGCATAGACCCTCAAGGTAGTTGTACCGCCACCTCCGTGACCGATTCGGCCGGCGACAGTTCGGATGTCCACTCCGGCCGTGACTAGTTCCGTTGCTGAGTAGTGGCGCCACGGCAGCAGCAGCGGAGCTGCCCATGGCGACAGCATCATGACGGTGAACCTCAGCCACGGGAGAGCCATCAGTAGCTTGTCCCGGCGTACTGATAGATGAGGTCCACCAACTGTCATGCACTGCGAGTGTCCGGGGCGTTCGGGATGTGCCACACCTGGCCAGTGGCGTCGGGGTGTTCACCGAGTACGGCGAGCGCTTCACCGATGTCGGGAATATAGGTGTAGGTGTGTGGCTGGTCGGGATCGCCGAGCACGGTGGCGGTCTTGCCGGCCAGGCCGGCCGGGAAGACGCGGTCGCCGAGATTGCGCGCCGCCGCGGGGTCCGAAGTAGTCGGAGGCGCGGCCGATCGCCACCTCGACGCGTCCGGCGACGTGGGCGTCGAGGAGTTCGCGGGCCATCTGTCCGCGCAGTTGCCCCTTCGAGAGCTCGCCCGCAGCCGGCCACGACGCCAGCGCAACGTTCCACCAGCAGTGAGCCCACCCGACGGTTACGTCGACACGGCGGCGGCCGCGCTGATCCTCGGCACCAGCATCCGCTCGACACAACGGCTCGCGGCGACCGAGCGGATCCCTGCCTACCGCGACAGCACGGGCCGTTACTGGTACCGCTCAGAGCAACTGCAGCTCGTACGGCGGGCACGGCAGGCAGCCAGGGACAACCGGCGCCGCTAGCAGCTATGTCCCCACATTCGCCGACTGTTGCAGACGGGCACCTCGCCGGGCCGTGCGATCAAAGGTCGAGCTCGTCCCCAGCTGGGAGGTCGAACCGCGGCTGCGCCGGCTGCTGCCGCCTCAGCCAACAGCATTGACCAACTCCACCAAGCTAAGTGTTCCTCCGGCTTCGTGTGCCACCGCGAGGACTGTCGTCATCGAAGCCGCCGAGCTCTAAAATCCATGTGCCGCTCGGCGCTACACTGCGCTGCCATGGCTGAGCCCAACGAAGAGACTTGCCCCGCGTGCGGCGACGACCTCGTCCGGGAGGATGCTGAGGGTCCGCGTTTGGTCCGCTGGAGGCCGGAGACCGGCAGCAACGCACCTGTGCAGATGTTCTGCAACGAGGCTTGCATGGCCGAGTGGCTCCTCGCGCAGCTCACCCCACAGCAGCTGGTCAGCGTGCTGGATCCGTACCTGTCACGCGGATCGGCGCCGGCGCGGCAGCCGTTCTGGTACGGCCGGGACTGAATCGCCTAGCGCATGGATTGGCGGCTTCGGATCTCGGCTCTGTTGCTACAGGATTCGGGTGAGAAGAGTGAGGATGGCCGCTAGGCTAGCAACAAGCGCTGCCATATAGACTTGGAAGTCACTTCTCCTTAATGCTTCCATCACGTCCGCCGCGTGCTCGGCGTAAACCAACTCCGCTTCAAAATTCCAGCTTGCCACAAGGTCGGCGATGTCTGTGAAAGCTACAAGCTCGGCATGCAATTGAGTTTGCAGAAGTACCTCCTTGTGGAACAGATCGTGATCACTTGTGATCTTCCTGGCGTCGAGGACAAGTAGCGATAAATCCTGCGCCTGACCCCCGCGAAAGAGTCGCTTCAGCTTGCTAGCCAACTGGCGGTCGGTATGAAACTCTATTAACTCCTTGGCGCTGGCTCTCACTCCATGAGCGTTAGTCCTCCGATCCTGCGCCAGCATGTATTCGTAAATCAGGTGAGATGTCTCATACTGCATTGCCTTCTGGAGATGCCACAATGCATCCAACTGGCGATCTGAGAAACTGTCTGTCGAGTATGCGAAGCTGTCCAGCCTGACCGGGGTCAGCGTCGTTGCCGTCTTACCGAAAC
This sequence comes from Kribbella sp., assembly GCF_035687465.1. NCBI lineage: Bacteria > Bacillati > Actinomycetota > Actinomycetes > Propionibacteriales > Kribbellaceae > Kribbella > Kribbella sp. Next base: position 1,644 of record NZ_DASRXP010000356.1, on the reverse strand, counting down.
GCTGCTGTTGGTGCTCTTCGGCTACCAGAATTGCATCAAGGGGAAACGGGAAGAGGTCCGCGCTGTGGAGGTTGACATTCGTGCGCTCCGTGACTTGTTTGCTTCTCCACCACTCGTCCAAATGACCAGCAACCACTCGGAGAGCATGCGATCCTCTGGCGGCTGGCGATCCGTTAACGCAGGCCGCGAAGGCCGTTGGATACAGAGGGCCATACCGAATGGAGAGTTCGAAATCTTCGGTGCCGGTATCTGGTTCACTTTCCCTCAGATATTCTCGCTGCTTCTCGTGGCTCACGTTGATGCGCATGAGCACTAGTCCGGACGCAGGCACACTAGCCGAGACCGACCTGGGTAACGTCAGCAGCTTCCGGGCCTCAGTGTCTTCGGTGCGACTTTGATCGAACCAGCACTGCACAAGATCGACGCCTGGGAGGTCGACCGCTCTTGCGATATCACTTTGCCGATCAGTCGTGCTTTCGGATTCCAGGCTAAAGCAGAGAAGGCCAACACCAAACACTAATCCATCCATGAGGCCCCCCGGCCGGTAGTTCAGAGCTACCAGAGACAATGCAGCCCGGCTTGCCGAGCTCTTACTTGCCCAGGAGCATAGATTGCAATGAGCAGCGAGCAAAGGGCCTGCCGTCAAGTTCTTCCAGGATCGGCGGACATAACTCTTGCCACCGCTCGACCGACAGCCGATCCGCAGGTGACCCAAGAGGCTGCGGGACCGCCGTCGCGGAATCAGACGGCCACGGTGACAGGATCACCACCGCCATTGGCTGTGAGGGGCGGCGGCTGAGTGGTCGGCCGTTGCCTCAGGGCGATGCCACCTGCCACCAGGGGGTTCGAATTCGGAATCGGCGGTGCCGTGTGTCGCCCAGCCTGGCTGCTCGGCTGGCTTTCGTGCGGTCGGTTGCTCGGGGCTCCTGTCATCCCGTGAGGCTATGCATCACATGGTCGCCCAAAGCAACTGTTTGACACCTCCTGTAACGCTGTCGTTCCGACCAGAGGCAAGGCCACGCGGTCAGCTTCCGGTGCTCTGCGTGGCATCATCCGTGGCACGAAACTGTGGATACTGACGGGAATCTCACGCTCGATGCGGATGGCCGTGTTGCCAAACGCGCAGGTAGAGAGCGGATGTGACGCTGTAGGTCGTCCTCGTAATGAGAAGGTCATCAGTTCGACTCCCTCTTTGCCGAGTTGAGCTCTAATGGATCAAGGCGCGCCTTCGGCGCGCGGCGCGGACGTGCGCATGCGGCCTCCGGCCGTTCACCGCCCGCGCCCGCTCTCGGTGTCTTTCAGTAGATCCAAGGCATTGCCTCCGGCGGGGGCCTCACGACTCCGGGATGACGGGTCCGAATCGGCCGGCACTCTGGTCGAGGGCGGGTGCGTCTTCCCGCCTGCCGCTCAGCCCAGTCAGGACCTATCAGGATCGCGCTACGCGTGGGATGAACGGCAGACGGGAAGACGCAAGGCGGACCTGTGGAGCGAATGCTCAGAATCATGACAACCCCAGGCGGTCGGGGTCACAGTAACAGCGGAATTTTTTTGAAGATGTATCGATAATTCTAATTATCCGCGATTTTTTTTCGTCGTCTCGGGGCGCGCTCAAGCCATTGAAAGAGACGAGCGCGGCCAGCGTGA